>JASFUR010000005.1:0-25230 GCA_050050215.1 Gemmatimonadota bacterium | reverse complement strand
ACTCCTACTACGACGGACTCGGCAACGGCGTGAACGACGAAGCCGACGAGAGCTGGGGTCCGCCGCTCGATACCGGGCTCTGCATCCCGCAGTGGTACAGCGAGTACGACCCGGGTACGGATACGCGAGCGTGCGATCCGTGGGTGTCTCACCCCGACAACGTGAAGAACTTCTTCGACACGGGCGTCACTTCGACGACCAACGTGTCCGTCGCGGGCTCCAACGAGACGCTGCACGGCCGCGCTTCGTTCAGCCGGCTGGGTCTGGGTGGTATGCAGCCCGGGCACGAGCAGGACCGGACGTCCTTCTCGTTCGCCGGTGGCATCGAGGCGCTCGACGCGCTCGAGATCAACACGTCGGTCCAGTACATCACGACGAAGGGCCAGAATCGTCCCGGCGTCGGGTACGGGTCCGACAACGTGATGGGTGGCTTCGTGTGGTTCGGCCGTCAGGTCGACACGAACCAGCTCAGGGAGCTGTACGATCAGCGCCGGCCGCTCGACGAGCCGGCATCGATCGCGGGCTTCCCGTACAACTGGGAGACGCTCTACTGGATCAACCCGTACTGGAAGGCGCTCGCCAACCGGAACGAGGACACCAGGGATCGTCTGCTCGGACAGATCTCGGCCACGTACGACGTGACCGACTGGTTGAGCGTCATGGTCCGCAGTGGTACCGACTGGTACCAGGACGAGCGTCTGAAGGCGTATGCCGCGAACCCGGCCGTCGGTGTCGCGGGTGACTACACGACCAACCCGATCGACGCGACCCGCGAGTACATCAGCCCGGACGGCTCGTTCGGTCGTTGGGGCATCGGCTTCCAGGAGACCAACACGGACTTCCTGGTGTCGGCGACCCCCGAGCTCAACCTGCCGTTCACGACGAGCTTCACCTTCGGTGGGAACCGTCGTGACTACGAGCGCAAGAACGACTACACCTGGGTGCAGCAGCTGAGCTCGCCCGGGATCTTCGACGTGTCCAACGCGGCCACCACGCCGGAGCGGGACACCAACGTGTCGAAGAAGCGGGTCAACAGCCTGTACGGTCAGATCGACCTGGGCTACAACGACTATCTGTTCCTGACGGTGACGGGCCGGAACGACTGGTCCTCGACGCTGCCGGAGAACAGCCGGTCGTACTTCTACCCGTCGGTGAGCGGTAGCTTCGTCTTCTCCGACTTCTTCGAGGGTCTGCAGGACGGCCCCCTCTCCTACGGAAAGCTGCGTGCCAGCTGGGCGCAGGTCGGCAACGACACCGACCCCTATCAGCTGCGGAACACGTACTCCGCCGGAGACCTCTGGGGCACGCTCCCGACGTTCAGCGTTTCGGGTCGTCTCAAGAACTCCGACCTGAAGCCCGAGATCACCGAGTCGTGGGAGTTCGGTGGTGAGCTCGGCTTCCTGAACAACCGTCTCGGTCTCGATGTGACGTACTACAGCGAGGAGACGCGCGATCAGATCATGCCGGTGCAGCTCAGCGCGACCACGGGCTACACCAGCCAGGTCCTCAACGCCGGTACCGTTTCCAACAAGGGTTGGGAAGTCCTGGTACGTGGCACGCCGGTGGCGACGTCCGACTTCCGCTGGGAGTCGACGCTCACCTGGTCCAAGAACGACAGTGAGGTCGTCAAGCTCGCCGAGGGTGTCAGCGCGCTCGAATTGAGCCTGGGCGACTTCTGGGGTGCGACGCTGTATGCCCGCGAGGGCGAGCCCCTCGGGCAGCTCGTCGGCTCCGCGTTCCGCCGTGAGGATCTCGACGGCGACGGCGAGTCCGATCCGGATGGTCGGGTCGTGGTGAGCGCGTCGTCCGGTGTCCCGCTCTGGGACGACAACAAGGTCATCGGGAACGTCAACCCCGACTGGCGCGCCGGGCTCTCCAACGAGTTCAGCTACAAGGGCGCCAGGCTCTCTGTCCTCTTGGACATGAGGCAGGGCGGGAGCATCTACTCGGTCACGAACGCGTTCGGCCGTCTTTCCGGTATCCTCGAGGAGACCGTGGACGGGCGTTGCGGCGGTGGGTATCCCGCTTGCGACGCGAGCACGGGCATCGTGGCCGACGGCGTCAACGAAGTCACCGCGGGTGGCGGCGGTACGCCGGGCACCTACACGGAGAACACGACCGTCGTGGATGCCGAGACGTATTGGCTCTACAACTACCTGGTCGAGGAGAGCAACCTCGAGGACGCGAGCTACATCAAGCTCCGCGAGGTCACGCTGTCCTACTCACTGCCTGATTCGTGGGTGAGCAGGTGGGGCGTCGACGCCGTGGATCTCTCGGTCGTCGGGCGCAATCTCGCGCTCTTCACGGACGCGCGGCACATCGATCCCGAGACGTCCCTTGAGGGCACGAACGTGCAGGGCTTCGAGTACGGCCAGATGCCGAGCGCTCGGAGCTTCGGGTTCAACGTCACGGTCCGTCCGTGAGTGCCTCGAACAGGGTGAATACAATGACTAGACGAAATCGAGGCCTCCGTACCGCAGCGGCGCTTGCCCTCGGCATGCTCGCCGTCAGCGCGTGCGACAACGGCCTGACCAATGTCAACGAGAATCCCAATGCCCCAGAGGAAGTACCCCTCAACAACGTGCTCCTCAACGGCATTTGGGACATCAACAACAACACGGCCGAGCGAGGGTACTTCGGCCGCTGGGTCATGCTCCAGCACGCTGAGAACTGGACGCAGCACTTGGCCCAGCCCGTCTACAACGACGAGGACCAGTACATTCCCCGTCCGGGCATCCCGGAGAACGTATGGGACGAGATGTACTCCGCGTTGGCCGACCTCGACAACGCCAAGGAGCTCGCGGCGGAAGCGGGTGACGACAACGCGTGGGCCGTCGCCGAGGTGATGACCGTCTTCGGCTTCCAGCTGTTGACGGACTACTTCGGGGATATCCCGTACACGGAGGCACTCGCTCTCCTGGACGGGACTCAGCATCCACACTACGACGCCCAGTCCGATATCTATCCGGACCTGATCGATCGACTCGAGGCAGCGGCCGCGATGTTCGATCCGGGCGCGACCATCGGATTCGGTGATTACGATCCGATCTACGCGGGTGACGTGGACGGTTGGGAGATGTTCGCCAACTCCTTGCGTCTCCGCCTTGCGATGCGGATGGTCAACCAGGACGCCACGGCCGCACAGGCCGCATTCGAGGCGGCCTGGGGATCCACGATCTTCACCAGCGTCGACGACCAGGCCGACATCGATTGGGTGGGCACGTATCCGTCCGCCAATCCGATCTGGCGCGCGCTGGTCTACGGTGGTCGTTCGGGTGACTTCCGAATGAGCGAGTCGCTGATCGACATGCTGAGCGATTTCAACGATCCGCGAATGGAGATCTACGCGGATCCGGCGGCCGTGGACGGTACGACCTACCGCGGACTCCGCAACGGATCCCTGCCGAGCGAGGTCGATCCCGCGACGTGCGGGAAGGCAGCCTCGGAGAGTTGCGTCACGAGCGACTACTCCACGATCGGGTCCTACTTCCTCGATCCGGCCACGCCTTCGAACCTGCTCTCCTATTCCGAGGTTCTCTTCCTCGGTGCGGAAGCGGCGCAGATGGGATGGACGGTGGGTGCGACCGCGGACCAGCTGTATCAGGATGCCATCACGGCTTCGATGGAAGACGTGGGCGTCGACGCGGGCGACATCACGACGTACCTCGGACAGGCCTCTGTCGACCTGGCGACGGGGACGTACCAGGGCCTGGACGCGATCCACGTTCAGAAGTGGATTGCCCTCTACCTGGCCGGTCCGGAGGCGTTCAGCGATCTCCGGCGCTACGGTTGGGATTGGACGACCGCAGGGGGAACCGGTACGGATCTCGTGCCGGCCGAGAACTCGGTGCTCGGTGCTGGTGAGTTCCCGAGCCGATTCCCGTCTTCGACGAACGAGGAGCTGTTCAACGAGAACGCTCCGGCAGCGAAGACCATCACGGACCCGGTTTGGTGGGCGATGTGATGTCGTAGTACCTGCAGGGCCGGGCGGCGGCGCGGTCTTCCGCGCCGCCGCCCTTTCTTTTTATGAGCCGATGGAGCGGAGGTGAACATGAACCGATCCCTACGGAACCTCACCGTGCCTCTCGTCGCAGCGTTGCTCGCCGCGTGCGCCTCGTCATCGTCATCCACCCCCGGGGGCACTCCCGACGAGCCCCGTGTGGATCGCAATCTCATCACCCGGGAAGAGATCGACGACAGCCCGGGCTCTAGGAATGCGTACGAGCTGATTCAGTCGCTCAGGCCGCAGTGGCTCATCACGCGCGGTATCACGAATCTGAGGCAGGCGGCCGGAGAAGAGGACGTCGTCGTGTACATGGACAACGCGCGGCTGGGGTACAGCAACGAGCTGCGTCGCGTGCCGCTGGGCGCCGTTCGCTACCTACAGTTCTTCGACGCGCGCCGAGCCACCCAGAGATGGGGTCAGGGGCACATCCACGGGGCGATCCTGATCTCTACCTCAGACCGTCAGTAGAGGCGACGACCTCGTTGCGCGGGGCGATGTCCCCGCCGGGTCCGTCCAGCAGGAAGACCAGGATGAGCCCGTTGGGGTGCGCCTCGTAGCCGGGCCTGTTCGCCACTCCCATCGGATAGACTTCGACCCGCTGCAGGTCACGCGTCAGCAGCTGCTCCAGGACACAGCTGTTGGCTGTCCGGGCTCCGTCGACGTACACGACGGGATCGGTCGAGCCATACAGGCTCTTTCGGCCCCGGATCTGGATGCTGGGGCACGGAACGCTCGAATAGTCGACCTGCATGCCGCTGACCCTGCCGTAGAGGTACGCGAGGAGCGTCCCACCGTGGTCCCTGAGGGACGGGCCGCTGAGCACGTATCCCGCCGGGCTGTTCCGACCGGGCAGGTCGGAGACACCGGTTGCGGCTCGCGACGTCTGCGACGGCGCGCAGGCGGTTACTGTCGCGAGCGAAAGGACAGCGAGGAGGGAGCTGTGGGCTCGCGGTGACATGGGACCTCCTGGTCGGCGCCGAACTTGCGTACCCGACTCAAGCGTACCTCCCCCCCTGGGGCGACGCAACTCATTCTTGCGGCGTGAAGGAGCCGGACAGCCCCTCGCGGAGTCGCTCCAGAAGGGACGACGCACCGATCCGTAGGCGCGTGGGCGTGAGGGCGTCCTCGCCGCCCAGCTCCTCTTCGGCCAGCTGCAGCCAGGCGAGCGCCTGCTCGGACGTCCGTATGCCGCCTGCGGCCTTGAGGCCGACCTCGTGGCCCGAGCGCTCACGGTACCGCCGAATGGCCGCGCTCATCGCCATCCCGATGGGGAGGGTCGCGTTGATCCGCTCCCGGCCGGTGGACGTCTTGATGAAGTCGGCACCGGCCATGCAGCAGGCGAGGCCCGCCCGTGCCACGGTGTCGAGGGAGCCCAGGTCGCCGGCTGCCAGGATCGCCTTGAGCAGCGCGCGCCCGCAGGCCCGCCGCAGGTCGCGCACCTCCTCGTACAGCGCCTCCCAGTCACCCTCGAGGGCGTGGTCCCTAGTGATGACGGCGTCGATCTCATCGGCTCCGGCTTCTACCGCCTTCCGCACCTCCTCGAGCCTGCGCTCGCGATCGGGGTGAGGATGCGGGAACCCGCCCGCGACGGCTGCGACACGCACGTCTTGGCCGGCCAGGGCCTCGCGCGCGGCCGGCACCAGCCGGTCGAAGACGCACACGGCGGCCACGTGCGGCGGCCCGGTCTCGGCGTCGTGTCCGCCGCGGGGGGCAGGGACGGGCCGCACCGCCTGCGCACACAGCTCGCGCACGGTGACATCGGTGTCGGTCTCGTTCAGCGTGGTCAGGTCGAGGAGACCGATCGCGAGCCGAAGACGTCGCTCCCGCTCGCCGTGCGCCGCAGCGCGGGTTTCGAGCTCCGGGGCCGCAGCACGGGTACTACCGTCGTCGACGTGCAGGTCGGCCAGCCAGGACACCTCGAGGCTCGTTCCCTCGTTTCTTGGCCCGCTCACCCGGGCCCTTTGGACGGCGTCCGGTCTGGGGCTGCGTAGTCTCTCAATCGGAACTCCGGGCTGGCCTTCACGCTGGCGTCGCGCCCAGTATGTCCGCGTCGGTCGAGCCGAACAACGAGTAGCCATGCTGCCACGGATCATCACGAAGCTGGTGGGGTGGGCCGTCTCCGTCTTCTATGACCTGGAGCGGACCGGACCTACGCTGCCCGACGGGCCCGTCCTCGTCGCGGCGAACCACCCCAACTCACTGATGGATCCACTGGTGATCTTCCGAACCGCGGGCCGGGCTACGCGACCGCTGGCCAAGGCCCCCCTGTTCGAGCAGGCTCTGGTCGGCACCGTGCTGCGCGGCCTGGGAGGACTGCCCGTATACAGGCGCCAGGACGATCCGGCGCTGATGCATCTCAACGACCGGACCTTCGACGCGGCCATCGGTGCGCTGGAGGCAGGCGGAGCCGTGCAGATCTACCCGGAAGGCCGTAGCCACTCGGATCCCCGCCTGTCGCCCCTCCGGACCGGGGCCGCGCGGATCGCCCTCATGGCCGAGGCTCGCAGCGACTGGAGCCTCGGAGTTCGTATCCAGCCGGTGGGGCTCACGTACACCCGGAAATCGGTCTTCCGCGGGCGGGCGCTCGCGGCCTTCGGGGCGCCGATCGACGTGAGCGACTTCCGGGAGCAGCACGAGGCCGACGAGCGGGAGGCCGCTCGCGAGCTCACGGCGCTCATCCAGGCCAAACTCGAAGAGCTGACCCTGAACTTCGATCGCCGGGAGGACCGGGAGCTGGTCGACGTGGCGGAGCGCCTCTACACGAGAGCGAAGAAGCTCGCCAGGCCTCGCGAGCGGGAGCCCATGGCCGAGCGCCTCCCTCGGCTCCATCGCTTCGCCGAGGGCGTTCGGTGGCTGCGCGCCACCGATCCGGACCGGGCCGAGGCCCTGAGCGCCGAGGTTCGGCGGTACATGCGGCTGCTCACCATCTTCGGTGCGAGGGAAGGGGATGTGCCGGCGCGCTACCGGCCCGGTCCTGTGCTCCTGTACTCCGTGAGGCAGCTTCTCCTGTTGACGCTCGTGCTTCCGGTGGCCGTGCTCGGCTTCGCACTCTGGTTCGTGCCGCTGAGGCTCTCCCAGACCGTCGTGCCGCGTTTCAGCCCGAAGCTCGACCAGGTCGCGACGTACAAGCTGGCCACGGCTCTGGTGGGCTTCCCCGTGTGGCTGTTCCTTCTTGTCGCCGGCACCTGGCTCGGCCTGGGCTCTCGCCCGGCCCTCGTCGTGCTCTTCGCCGTTCCGCTCACGGGCATCGCGACCATCGCTTGGCGCGACCGACAGGCCGCCGTGCGCGAGGACCTCAGGGTCTTCAGACGGGCGCGACGGCTCAGCCGGGGCCGGGACCGCCTGTCCGAGCTTCGCCGGCACCTCGTCGACGAGTTCGACGCCGTGGCGGAAGAGTGGCGAGCCGCCGCCCGCGAGTCGCCGGCACTTGGCGGCTCCTGACGACGCACCTATCGTCCGGCGCCCGTCGCCGCGCCTTGGCGCCGCGACGGATCGGCTGACTCGAAGGGGGCGGAAGGGGACTGGTGTCTCCGGCGGTCTTCAAAACCGTGCAGCCCGGCTGAACCCCGGGTGGGTGGGTTCGATTCCCACACGCTCCCGCCAGCTGCCGGGGCGCGCCGGCGATCGAGCGTACCCCACCCGATTTCGGATGCTTACGAGCTAGGGCAGATTCGGCAGAGGAATGCGCAGACCGACCTCGGCGCGGTCCGACGCGACGGGAGTCACCTGGACCTCGATCGGCTCCGGGAAGCGGGCGAGATGGGCGGACACGTAGGCATCGGCGCCGGAGAGGAAGAGCAGGAAGATGCCCCAGGCCACGAGATCCTCGTTCTGACTCCGTCGGGACTCGGCCAGGCTCTGGTAGCTGGTCAGGATCGGGTCGCCATCCAGGGCGGCCTGGATCTCCTCCTCGTCCGTCACGCCTTGTCCGGCGAGGTCCGCACGCAGGAAGCTCTCGCGGAAGGCCACGCGCTCACGAGCCTCCGAAAGCCGATGCCGCGTGCGGAAGAACGTGTAGGCCGTGGCCGTCTCCAACGCGAAGTAGAAGCCGCCGCGGGAGTAGGACCCGATGGCGACGTGGCCCCAGCCGGGCAGCAGCAGCGAGCGCACGAACGCTCCTCCGGGGGAAACGCCCAGGGGCTCCTGGAGCGCGGCCCGGGCCTGCTGGGCTGCCGGAGGCTCAGGCGCCGTGGCGGGCCCGGTCTGCGCGTGCAGCGGAGCGGCGGTCGCCAGGGCCATGAGCCCCCACACGGCGGCCCACGCGTCCGTCCGTGCTCGGGTAGCCGGTCTCACAGGATGGCTCCGGTCCACTCGGTCAGCCGTGGCGCCCGCCCCACCTCGAGGGTGACGTAGCTTCGATGCAGGACCCAGTCTCCCGAGTTCACGTACCATTGCCCCTTGGATACCTCGCGGATTCGCGGCTCGTGCGTGTGACCCAGGAGGACGAGCTCGAGTTCCGCATCCTCGGCCAGGCGCTCTTCGGCCCAGGCCTGCAGGGCGTCGCAGCGGGCCCGCTGCTCCTCGCCCCATTCCTCCCATTTGTGCTCCGTGCGCGACACACCTCTCGCGATCCGGTCGCCCAGGGCAGGGGGGAGATGGCCAAAGGCCCACCGAGTGAGTCGACCCCGCAGGATGGCGCGCAGGGCCAGATAGCCGAGATCACCCTTGCCGATGCCGTCGCCGTGGGCGAGTAAGGCCCGACGGCCCGCGATCTCCCGTACGACGGGGTCTTGGAGGAACTCGACGCCCACCTCTTCTCTCAGGTAGCGGCCGCCCCACCAGTCGTGGTTGCCGCCCATGAGCGTCACGGGGACGCCGGCATCCACGGTGCGCCGGAGCTCGGCCAGGATGTCCTCGTGGCCCCGGGTTGGTCCTCCGCGATATTCGAACCAGAAGTCGAAGAGATCCCCGTTCAGGATGATCCAAGATGCCACATCGGTTGCTTGCTGGAGCCACGCGAAGAAGTCGCGCTCCCGGCCGGAGCGGACCGCCCCGAGATGGACGTCGGAGGCCAAGAGCACGGGCTTGTTGGGGGACACGCACGAAAGTGGGGCGAACTGCGGTCAGCTGGAAGGGGTGCGACTCGGAGCAGGCGGTATCATGCCTCCTTTGAACTACCGCCACCTCTACTACTTCTGGGCGGCGGCGCGGGAAGGTGGCATCACGGCGGCGGCCGAGAAGCTGCACGTGAGCCAGTCCGCGCTGAGCACTCAGATCAAGAAGCTCGAGCGCGCTCTGGGGCACGAGCTCTTCGACCGCAGTGGACGCACGGTGGCTCTGACGGCCGAGGGGCGCGTCGTTGTCCAGTATGCGGACGAGATCTTCAGACTCGGGCGGGAGCTGCGTGGCACGGTACAGCGCAGTCTGGTGGGCCGACCGCTGAAGGTGACGGTCGGCCTCGCCGATTCGATCCCCAAGCTCGTCGCGATCCACCTGCTGGAGCCGGCCTTCACGTTGGATGATCCGGTTCGCCTCGATGTCCGTGAGGACCGGACCGACCGGCTACTCTCCGAGCTGGCCACCCATGATCTCGACCTCGTCCTGAGCGACATGCCAATCCCGGCCAATGTGAGCGTCCGGGCCTTCAATCACCTCCTGGGGGAGAGCACGGTGGACATCTTCGCTGCGCCCGCTCTCGCCAGCCGGTTGAAGGACGGCTTTCCCAAGAGCTTGAGCGGCGCACCGTTCATCCTGCCTGCAGAGGGATACACCCTGCGCAGCTCGCTCGACGAGTGGTTCGGCGAACAGGACGTCGTGCCGGTGATCGTCGCCGAAATTCAGGACAGCGCCCTGATCAAGGCCTTCGGAGAGGACGGCATCGGAGCCTTCGCCGCTCCGTCTGTCGTGGGGGACGAGATCGTCCAGCAGTACTCCGTGGAGCGAGTGGGGGGTGCGGAGGGCGTGACGGAGCGCTTCTACGCGATCACCGCGGAGCGCCGCCTGAAGCACCCCGCGGTCGTGGCGATTTCGGAAGATTCGAAGCGGCAGCTCTTTGCGAAGGGGGGGGAGGGGCCGGCGGAGTGATACATCTACAATAGTGATCGATCGTATGGGAAATATAAATTTGAAGTATGATGTGAGTCGGTAGATATTTCGCTCTCGAAGGATCTTCTTCTTCCAGGAGGAGCGACATGCGGCTGGTCAACGGCATACTTCACGTAGCGGAAGCCGACGCCCGCCTAGACTCGGCAGGCTTCCGGCTCGCCACGCGCCTCGCGAAGGCAGTCGGAGCCCGGCTCACCCTGGTGCGGGTGACCGAGCGGCCCGGTCGCCTGTCCCGGTGGAGGGACAGCGTGCAGGAGCGGGTGGTCGCTTCGGCAGAGGCTCGTAGCGCCCTGGTCAGGCAGGCTGAAGAAGCGAGGTCGGTCGGAGTCGACGTGCGCATCGAGTTCTTCCACGGGCTCACTCCTCGAGAGGCCGTGGCCGAGCTGGACCTGGGCGGTCCCGACCTCGTCATCAAGGACCTGCGCAGGGACGTGTCTTCCTGGCGGAGCGGCCTCGGCTTGGCAGAGGACCAGCTCCTCGCCCGCGACTGCCCGTTCCCCCTGTGGCTCGTGCATCCCACGCAGCCGCGTCGGCTCCGCAGCATCCTGGCTGCTCTCAAGGTGGACGAGGTCGGGTCCGACGCGCTCGCCGACGAGATCCTGCGCGTGGCCGCGGGACTCGCGGCGGGCTCCGGAGCGGAGCTTCATGTCGTGCACGCATTGCCGCTGCCCGGTGCCCAATACGTGGAGAGCCTGCACCTCGCGATGGGAGAAAGAGGCCTCCGAGAAGTCGTCCAGGAGCTCGAGCGTCGCAGACGAGAGGTTGTGGAGGCCTGGGCGGGACGCGCTCTGGGTGGCCCGGGCGCCATGATTCACGTCGAGGCTGGTGACGTCGCTCATGTCATCGACCGGGTCGCCGATCGCGTCCGGCCGGACCTCGTGGTCATGGGCAGCACCGGGAGGACAGGCCTCGAGGGCATCCTCCTGCGCAACGCGGTACAGGACGTCGTAGACCAAGTCGAGTGCAGCGTGCTCACGTTGGGTCCGACTTCGACGCTAGGCTCCGTGCTCCGAGATCCCCGCTTGATCTCGGAGCCGCACGAGGCGAGCCAGGGCGGAGGGGAGGTGGGCGGAGGGCAGCCGACATCCAGCCGCATGAGTCATGCCGTCGCGCACGTGGCGCCGCGTCCGAAGCCCCGGGGCGTCGTACCGTGACGGCGTCGGCTGGGGGTGCGTCGGGGACCGGGGGGGCTCCCGCGGGAGCCGGGCCCTCGCTCAGCAAGGAGCTGGGGCTCTACGACGTCTTCGCTATCAGCACCGGCGCGATGTTCAGCTCGGGCTTCTTCCTGCTTCCGGGAGTCGCAGCGGCCCAAACCGGCCCGTCCGTGATTCTCGCCTATCTGGTCGCGGGCGCCCTGATCGTCCCGGCGATGCTTAGCGTTGCCGAGTTGAGCACGGCCATGCCTCGCACGGGTGGTGCGTACTACTTCCTGGACCGCGCACTCGGCCCCGTTGTGGGCATGGTGGGAGGACTCGGCGCTTGGTTCGCCCTCGTGCTGAAGACGGCGTTCGCGCTGGTCGGCATGGGCGCCTATCTGGCGCTCCTGATCGACGTGCCCATCACGCCCGTCGCGTTGGTGCTCACGGGGATGTTCGCGGCCGTCAATATCGTCGGAGCGAAGGAGACCACCGCGCTGCAGCGGGTGCTCGTCACGGCCCTGGTCGTGATTCTGCTGCTGTTCCTCGTCCAGGGGGTCGGAACGGTCCTCACACGCGAAGCCGCGCCCCGCGGCGATGGCGTTCCAGTCTTCACGGCTGGACTCTCCGGCTTCATGGCCACCGTCGGATTGGTGTTCGTGTCGTATATGGGCTTGACGAAGGTCGCGAGTGTGGCGGGGGAGATCAGACGTCCGGAGCGCAACATCCCGCTCGGGATGGCGCTCTCCCTGGTCACGGCAACTGCGATCTACGTGGCCGGGGTGGCGGTGCTGGTTGGCCTCCTCGAGTTCACCGACCTGGCCGCCGACCTCACCCCGGTCGCCACGGCGGCGGGCGAGCTCTCGGGGTGGGTGCCCGCTTCCGTGAGCCTGGCCCTGATCGTCGTGGCGGCGGTTGCGGCCTTCGCGTCGACAGGGAACGCGGGCATCCTGTCCGCTTCCAGGTTTCCGCTGGCCATGTCGAGCGACGGACTGCTTCCGAGCGCCTTCGGCACGATCGGGCGCTTCGGCACGCCGACCTTGTCCATCGGGGCCACGGCCGCGGCCATCGCGCTGTCGGTCCTGCTCCTCGACGTCGCGGCCATCGCCAAGCTGGCGAGCGCATTCGTGCTGCTTCTGTTCGCCCTGCTGAACCTGGCGGTCGTGGTGATGCGGGAGAGCAGGATCGACGCGTACCTGCCGCCCTTCCGATCCCCCCTCTACCCGTGGATGCAGGTTGCGGGCATGCTCATCCCCTTCTGGCTCATCGCCGAGATGGGCGAGCTGGCCGTGCTGTTCACGTTGGGAGTCGTTGCCGCGGGCCTGGTTCTGTACTTCGTCTACGCCAAGGCGCGGGTGGAGAGGTCGGGGGCCATCTATCACGCCTTCGAGCGTTTGGGTCGCAACCGGTTCGATGGGTTGGATCGGGAGCTCAGAGAGATCGTCATGGAGCAGGGCCTGCGGGAGGGTGACCCGTACGACCTGGTGGTGGCACGGGCCCACGTGCTGGATCTGGAGCGGCCGGCGTCAGCCGCGGACGTCGTGGTGCAGGCCTCGGACCATCTCTCCCGCAGAACCGGCGTTCCCGCGGACGAGCTCGTGCGGGAGCTCGAGCTCCAGGCCACGGCTGAACGAGCGATTCTGGCGCCGGGCATCGCGGTCCCTCACGCTCGCTTTCCGGACATGGAGAGCCCCGCGCTGATCCTGGTTCGTTGCCGGGATGGCATCCGGTTCCCCTCGGACGGCCCCGGAACGGCTGCGCAGCCCGTGCACGCCGCGATCGTGCTCGTCAGCCCGCGCGACAGGCCGGGCCTGCACCTCAGGCTGTTGGGTCATCTCGCCATGCACCTCGACCGGGAATCGTTCCTGGACGAGTGGCTCGCGGCTCCTGGACCGGAAAGCCTGAAGTACACGCTGCTGCGGGAGGAGCATCATCTGTTCCTGAGACTCGGGGCCGACGGAACGGCCGACCAGTTGATCGGCAAGCGGCTCGCTGAGACGGACTTCCCGTCGGGCAGTCTGGTTGCCGCCGTGCATCGGGGGAACGTGACGTTCGTCCCTGACGGCGATACGGTGCTCCACCAAGGCGACACTGTGACAGTGATCGGTGAAGCCTCGCTGATCCGGAGCCTGGAGGAGCGGTTCCTTCGTTCCCCGACCCGGGCACCTACCGAGGCTCCCGTGGGTACCTTCGGCTGATGAGGTCAGTCCAGTCACGGGTCCCTGCGAAGATGACCAGCACCGATGCGCGCCAGCCCGCTTCCTCGCTCGGGCATCCCGACCCCCACGGCCCCGGCCCGATGGGGGCGGCTACCGCTCGGCGGCGCGTGCCCGCACCGGCCGCGTGGCTTCGGGAGTTCCTGCGGCTTGAAGCTTCCGGAGGTCTGGTGCTCATGGCCGCCGCGGTCCTCGCGATGGTGGTCGCCAACTCACCTCTGTCGGACATCTACCAAGCTGGGCTCGGTCTCTTGTTCGAGGTACGCCTCGGCTCCTTCGTGATCTCCAAGCCGCTTCTCCTTTGGATCAACGACGGCCTCATGGCGATCTTCTTCCTGCTCGTCGGCCTGGAGCTGAAGAGGGAGGTCTTCGAAGGACAGCTTTCCACCATTGCCAGCGCCAGTCTGCCAGCCTTCGCGGCCGTGGGCGGAATGGCGGTTCCGGCGCTGGTTTATGCCGGCTTCAACTGGGACGATCCGGTCGCTATGAAGGGCTGGGCGATTCCGTCGGCGACGGATATCGCGTTCGCCCTGGGGATCCTGTCGCTCCTGGGGGACCGGGTCCCCCCCGCGCTGAAGGCGTTCCTCCTGAGCGTAGCGGTGTTCGACGACCTCGGGGCTATCGTCATCATCGCCCTGTTCTACACGTCCGAGCTGTCTCTGCTCGCGCTGGCCGTGGCGGCGACGGGACTGGCCGCGCTCTTCGCGCTCAACCGCATGCGCGTGACCGAGCTGGCGGCATACGTTCTGATCGGGGTGGTTCTCTGGGTCTCGGTGCTCAAGTCTGGGGTGCATGCGACGCTCGCGGGAGTCGCCCTGGCCGTGTTCATCCCGTTGCGGGGCCACCCCGGAAAGGCCAGCTCTCCCGTGGATCGCCTGGAGCACGCCCTCCACCCGTGGGTCGCCTTCGCCATTCTCCCCTTGTTCGCCTTCGCCAACGCGGGGGTATCGCTGGCTGGTCTCTCGCTGTCCGATCTCCTGCAGCCGGTCCCGCTGGGGATCGCTGCCGGTCTGTTCGCCGGCAAGGTGATCGGCATCGGGGCGCTGTGTGCGATCGCCGTCGGCCTGGGCCTCGCGGCGCTTCCGGGCGGGTTGCGCTGGTCGCACATCGTCGGGGTGTCCTTCCTCTGTGGCGTCGGGTTCACGATGAGCCTCTTCATCGCATCCCTCGCGTTCGAACAGGGTGGAACGCAGTACCCGGGCGTCGAGCGACTCGGCATTCTCGTGGGTTCGATCGTGTCGGGCTTGTTGGGGTACTGGATCCTGCGGCGAACCCTTTTGGATCGTCCTTCCAGATCGGTCCCTTGAAGAGGTCAGAGCGATTCCGAAGCACTCGAACGCGAGGTCGGTCGGCCCCCAGAGGACCGGGCGTCAGCACCGGCGGACGCACTTCTACCTGTTGGTGATGTCAGTCTTGTCAGTGTCCTGCGCGGGAGGCCGCCGACCCGCCGTCATCGGGCCGGTCCCCGATCCGGCCCGGGTCGCGGAAGCATTGGAACGGGAGACTCCGCTCGAGGAGCCGCTCCAAATCAACTTCCGGTGGCGCCTCAACGAGGATCGGCAACGCCACGGCGGAATCGGCGTGGCTCGCGTCGAGCCTCCATACCGTGCGAGGCTGGACCTCTTTACAGACGATCTGGAATCGGTCGTAACTGCCGTGCTCGTCGACGGGTCGCTCGTGCTTCCGCCGGGCTCGCGGGACGACATCTTGCCGCCGGTGGACCTCATGTGGGCGACGCTGGGGGTCTTTCGTCCGCACGACGCGCGCCTCGTGGACGGCCAACTACTCGAGGGCGGTGCGACGAGGCTCCGGTATGCCTACCCCGACGGGTCGGAGCTTCACTACCAGATCCAGGAAGGGGCCTTGCGGTCGGTCGAGCTCGTGCGAGAGGGGAGAGTCGCGCAATGGGTCGAGCTGACCCTGGAGGCCGGAAGCCGCTATCCGGCGGAGGCGAAGTACAGGAACCTGCCGGCATACCGGGAGTTGACCATCGTGCGGGAAGAGCTGGCGGTGGTGGCTCCGTTCGATCCCGAGATCTGGGATCCCGTCTGATGAGTCGAACCGTTCTGGTGCCGGCGGCGGCCATTCTGGCGCTGACCCTCTCGGGCTGCAACTACTCCTTTCGAGCGGGCTCCTTCCCGCCTGAGCATATCCGCACGATCGCCATCGAGCCCTTCGACAATCAGACGAACCGCTTCGAGTTGTCCGCCGAGCTCTACGACCAGCTGCTCGGCAACCTCCCGGGGGCGCTGGGGATCCGGACCGCGGGAGCGGACGTAGCCGACGCCGTGGTCCGAGGCTCCATCACCCGCTTTGACGTCGTAACCCCCAACTACACGTCGGGCGGGCGAGGGCAGGCCGCACAGGTGGTCCAACGCCAGGTCAACATCGCCGTCAGCGTGGAGATCATCGATCTCGTCGAGAACGTGATCCTCTGGGAGTCGAGCAACCTCTCGGCCCAGGGCGAATTTGCTGAGGGCGCGCCCGAGCTCGAAGGGCGCCAGGAAGCCATCGATCTTCTCGTCCAGCGCATTGTGGACGGCGCTCAATCCAACTGGTAGATTCGCGCGCGTTCGAGCTAGGGAAGGCGGCGCTTTCCCGCGGCTCCCCGACGATCTCTGCCAGGACATGAGCTTGCTCCGAGCTTTCGGACTAGGCCTGATTCTATACGGATTCTGGTTGGCCCTCTCGGGCCACTACACGCCCCTGCTTCTGAGTCTGGGTGCCGGGTCCTGTGTGCTGGTGGTCTACCTCGCCCGGCGCATGGACGTGGTCGACAACGAGGGCGTGCCGCTCGACATCGCCACCCGCTTCCTCCGGTACCTCCCCTGGCTGTTGAAGGAAGTTTTCGTCGCCAACGTCCAGGTCGCGAAGGTCATTCTCGATCCGAAGCTCCCGATAAGCCCTCGCATGGTCGTCTTCCACGGGTCGCAGAAGACGGACCTCGGACGCGCCATCTACGCGAACTCCATCACGCTGACTCCAGGAACCATCACCACGGGCATCGAGGGTCAGGAGTTCCAGATCCACGCGCTGACGGCAGCTGACCTCGAGACCGACGAGGAGCAGGAGATGGACGTCCGCTGCACCCGGGTGGAGCGGTCCTAGCGTGTTTGGCGTCGCAACCACGGGGATCCTGGTGGCCATGGCGATGGCGCTCGCCCGGGCGCTCCTCGGGCCCACCGTGTACGACCGGGTGCTGGCCGTGAACACGTTCGGCACCAAGACGGTGCTTCTGATCGCCGTGCTCGGTTTCCTCGAGGGACGCCCCGAGTTCCTCGATCTGGCTCTGGTCTACGCGCTCATCAACTTCATCGGCACGATCGCGGTCCTGAAGTTCTTCGAGTTCGGTGACCTCGGCCTCACCCGACGAGTCGGACGAGAGGCCGAGTGATGGAAGCCGCCCTCGACTTGCTCAGCTGGATCTCGATCGTGCTGGGGCTCTTCTTCATGCTCGCCGGTGCCCTCGGCCTGCTTCGGCTGCCGGACGTCTACACCCGCCTGCACGGTGCGGGCATGACGGACACGATGGGTGCGGGCTTCCTGCTTTTGGGCATGGCCTTTCAGACGATCGTCGACATGATGAACGGCGAGGGCAGCTACTGGCTCGTGCTCGTGCGCCTGGTTCTGGTCTACGGCTTCCTGCTGTTCACGAGCCCGATCGCTACGCACGCGCTCGCGAGGGCGGGCCTGGCCGGCGGAGTCGCGCCATGGACGCTCGAAGACGAGGAGGAGTCGTGAGCGACGGCATCTTCATGTCCGAGGTCGTCGATATCGTTCTCCTGACGCTGCTCGCGGTCACGGGAATCGCAGTGATCCGTACCCGAAATCTCTTCGCCGCGGCGATGCTCGCCGGGATCTACAGCCTCGTGTCGGCGGGGCTGTTCACCGTGATGGACGCGGTCGACGTCGCGTTCACCGAGGCTGCGGTGGGCGCGGGCATCTCTACCGTGCTCGTTCTCGGAACGCTCGCGCTCGTGGGCCACCAGGAAGTGGAGCCCCGGCATAAGCCGATCCTGCCCATGTTCGTGGTGCTCGTCACCGGGGGGATCCTCGTGTACGGAACGTCGCAGATTCCGCCGTTCGGCGATCCGTCCGACCCTGCACACCACCACGTGGCTCCGTACTACGTCGAGGAGTCCCTCGAGGACACGGAGATCCCCAACATCGTGACCTCCGTCCTTGCGTCATACAGGGGCTACGACACGATGGGAGAGACGACGGTCGTATTCACGGCACTCGTCGGCGTGCTGCTGCTGCTTTCGAGGGGGGCGCTCCCACGGCGCGTCTACCACGAGGGCCGCTGGCTCACCGCACGTCCCGGCGAGACCCGCGAGGAGTTGCAGGCCGAGCTCGAGGCAGGGGGGCCGGTCGGAGTGGAGGCTCCCGGCGACGAGGCCGACGTGGGGAGCGAGGCGGACGCCGAGCCGCCCAAAGGGGGTGAGCGTGGATGATCGCCTGATCCTGCGCGTGGGGACCAAGCTCATGATCCCTTTCATCCTCATCTTCGCCCTGTACGTTCAGTTCCACGGCGACTTCGGGCCGGGCGGCGGCTTCCAGGCCGGGGTCATCTTCGCAGCCGCATTCGTCCTGTACGCGCTCGTCTTCGGGCTTGGCAACGCCATCAAGGTGCTCCCGCCGAAGGCCGTGTACGTCTGCGGCGCCCTCGGGGTCACGATCTACATCGGCACCGGCTTCGTGGGCCTGCTGCTCGGGGGCAACTTCCTAAACTACGACGTCCTCGCCCACAACCCGGTCCACGGTCAGGAGTACGGGATCATGGCCGTCGAGGTGGGCGTGCTCGTCACGGTGTTCGGGGTGATGGTCGGCCTCTTCTACGCGTTCGCGGGGCGGAGGCGTATCGACTCGTGAGCACCCTCGGCCTCTTCAACTATTGGGCCGTCATCGTCTTGATGATGGTCGGGTTCTACACGCTCATCGCGCGTGGAAACCTGATCAAGAAGCTCATCGGGCTGAACATCTTCCAGACCTCCGTGATCATCATGTACATCTCCTTCGGGAAGATCACGGGCGGAACCGCGCCGATCATCGTCGAGTCGGCCGAGCACGGTGAAGGAGCCGCCGAGGCCGCGCAGGAGATCATCTACTCGAACCCGATCCCCCACGTCCTCATGCTGACCGCGATCGTGGTCGGCGTCGCGACGCTGGCGCTGGGCCTCAGCCTCGTCGTTCGCATCAAGGAAGCCTACGGAACCATCGAAGAGGACGAGATTCAGGACGCGTCTCTGTGAGCGAGCACCTTCCCGTTCTCATCATCGTGGTGCCGCTCATCCTGGCGCCGATCGCCGCGCTGACCGGTCGCTGGAAGGCCGCGTGGGTCGTGGCTGCCGCCGCGTGCTGGTGGGCGCTCTATGCGTCGATCCAGCTGCTTCGCCGCGTCCAGACCGAAGGCGTCATCAGCTATCACATCGGGAACTGGGCGCCGCCGATCGGCATCGAGTACCGCATCGACATGGTCAGCGCCTTCGTCGCGCTCATCGTGGCGACCATCGGGGCGGTCTCCATCCCGTTCGCGCGCACGAGCGTGGCGAAAGAGATCAGCGAGGACCGGGGCGCGCTGTTCTACACGGCCTTCATCCTTTCGATGACTGGGTTGCTGGGCATCGCCGTGACCGGCGACGTCTTCAACGTCTTCGTCTTCCTCGAGATCTCGTCGCTGTCGGGCTACGCGATGATCGCCCTCGGCCAGGACCGCCGGGCGCTCACGGCGTCGTTCCAGTACCTCATCATGGGAAGCACGGGCGCGACCTTCATCGTCATCGGCATCGGGTTGATGTACGTGATGACGGGAACGCTCAACATGGCCGACCTGGCCCATCGCCTGCCGGAGGTGTGGGACAACCGGACTATTCCGGTGGCGTTCACCTTCCTGACCGTCGGCATCACGCTCAAGCTGGCGCTCTTCCCGCTGCACCTGTGGCTACCGAACGCTTACACGTACGCGCCGTCGTCCGTGACGGCGTTCATGGCGTCGACGGCCACGAAGGTCGGCGTCTATCTGCTGCTCAGGTTCTTCTTCTCGATCTTCGGGGAGGCGTTCTCGTTCGGGGTCATGCAGCTCGACCGCGTGCTTCTACCGCTCTCGGTCGTCGCGATCCTCGCGATGTCGCTGGTCGCCATCTATCAGGACAACGTCAAGCGATTGTTGGCGTTCTCCAGCGTCGCGCAGATCGGGTACATGGTGCTCGGGATCAGCTTCGGATCGGTGCTGGGCCTCACCGCGGGCATCATCCACCTGTTCAACCACGCGCTCATGAAGGGTGCGCTCTTCATGGCGATGGGCTGCGTCATGTATCGGGTGGGCTCGGTGCGCATCGAGAAGATGGCTGGGCTCGGCAAGGTGATGCCGTGGACGATGGCCGCGTTCGTCGGCGGCGGGCTCAGCCTCATCGGCGTGCCGGCCACGGTGGGCTTCGTGAGCAAGTGGTACCTGGTGCAGGCCGCGCTGGAGCAGGGGAGCTGGTTCGTCGCCGCGGTGGTGCTCGTCGGCTCGCTGATGGCCCTGATCTACATCTGGAAGGTCGTCGAGGTCGCGTACTTCCGGAGCCCGGATCCGGACGCCGAGATCCGTGAGGCGCCGCTCAGCCTCCTCATTCCCACGTGGATCCTCGTGGCTGCGAGCTTCTACTTCGGCCTGGACGCCAGTCTGACCGCGGACGTCGCGACGCGCGCCGCCGAGACGCTCATCGGAGGCATCCAGTGAGCGAGGGCCTCCTGATCGCGTTCGCGCTCCTGACGCCGGTGGCCGGAGCGGTCGCCGTGCTCCTGCTGCGCTCGAGCCCGAATGCGCGCGAGACGGGCACGCTGGTGGCGGGCGGCGCGACCTTCTGGTTCGTCGTGCAGTTGTTGCAGCTGGTCCAGGACGGCGCGAGGCCGACCCTGGACCTCTTCCAAGTGGTTCCGGGCGTCCACCTCGAGTTCGTCGTGGAGCCGCTCGGGATGGTCTTTGCGCTGGTCGCGTCGTTTCTGTGGCCGGTCACGTCGCTCTACGCGATCGGCTATATGCGCGGCCACCACGAGGAGAACCAGACGCGGTTCTACTTCTTCTTCGCGATCGCGATCGCGGGGGCGCTCGGCGTGGCGTTCAGCGGGAACATGTTCACGCTGTTCCTCTTCTACGAGTTCCTGACGTTCTGCACGTTCCCGCTCGTCACCCACCACCAGACCGAGGAGGCGAAGCGGTCCGGGCGCATCTACCTCGGGATCCTGCTGACCACCTCGGTGGGCCTGCAGCTCCTGGCGATCATCTGGACGTGGGTCCTGGCGGGCACGCTCGACTTCCGGGACGGCGGCATCCTCGCGGGCACGGCCTCGGTGGGGGTGCTGAGCGCGATTCTGGTGCTGTACGTCTACGGTGTCGGCAAGGCGGCGGTCATGCCGTTCCACCGATGGCTGCCGGCCGCGATGGTCGCACCGACGCCGGTGTCCGCTCTGCTGCACGCCGTGGCGGTCGTGAAGGCGGGCGTCTTCACCGTGCTGAAGATCGCCGTCTACGTCTTCGGCATCGACCTGCTGCAGACGCTCGCGACGACCTCATGGCTGGCCTGGGCGGCCGCGGCCACGATCATCCTCGGCTCGCTGGTCGCGTTCACGAAGGACAACCTGAAGGCGCGGCTCGCGTACTCCACCATCAGTCAGCTGTCCTACATCGTGCTCGGGGCGATGCTGGCCAACGAGATGGGCATCATCGGCGGCGGCATGCACATCGCGATGCACGCCTTCGGCAAGATCACGCTCTTCTTCGCGGCCGGCGCGGTCATGGTGGCGGCGCACGAGAAGGAGATCAGCCGCATGCACGGTCTGGGGCGCACGATGCCGATCACGTTCGGCGCCTTCTTCGTGGGGTCGCTCAGCATCATCGGTCTGCCCCCGGCGGGCGGGTCCTGGAGCAAGTGGTTCCTCGGCCTCGGCACGCTCGAAGCGGGTCAGCTCGGTCTTCTCGTGGTGCTCATGGTGAGCTCGCTCCTCGGGCTCTACTACCTGCTCGAGGTGCCGGTGAAGGCGTTCTTCTTCAAGCCGCCGGAGGGCTCCCACCACCACGACGGCATCCACGAGGCGCCGCTGCCCTCGCTCATCGCGATCTGCATCACGGCGGCCGCGACGGTGGGGCTCTTCTTCTGGCCGGACCTGTGGCACGACCTGATGGTCATGGTCGTCCAGGGTGGTATGGGAGGCGCGCAATGAGCCAGCACGGCCCTCACGGCCAGCACGAGGTGAAGGAGCCCATCGGCTGGATGGACAAGCCGGAGACGGTGAAGCGCCTGTTCACGATCTTCTACGTGATCTGCGGGCTGCTCGTCCTGGCCGAGCTTCTCATCATCGGTGCCCCGAACGAGCACGCGACCCCGCTCGAGGAGCGGATGCGCTTCCTCGTCTACCCGGTCTACGGGTTCGTCTCCTTCTGGTTCCTGGTGCTCGTGGCCCGGCCGATGCGGAAGCTCCTGATCCGCTCGGAGGATTACTACGAGGGCGGCGGCCGCTACGAGGAGGACGGGCATGACTAGCGTGCCTCCGTTCGTCCTCTTCTTCGTCGGGGCGATCCTCGTCGGCTTCACGAAGGGCAGCGTGCGCAAGGCGCTCGTGCTCGCGATCCCGGTGGTCGGCGGGGTCCTCATGTGGCTCGGCGTGGGCCGGGGCGTCGAGCCGGGGGACGCGACCGTATACCTGCAGCTCGATCTGCTCGGGTACACGCTCACGCCGTACCGCGTGGACAAGCTGAGCCTGCTGTTCGGGTATCTCTTCCACCTCGCCGCGTTCATCGGCTTCATCTACGCGCTGCATCTGGGAGACGGCACGCCCGACGGCTCGGTGGCTGCCGACGTCGGGGAGACCGACGTCACCGGCGACGCGCGGGCCGGAATGCAGCACGTCGCGGCCATGATGTACGCCGGCAGCGCGCTCGGTGCCGTCTTCGCGGGCGACTTCATCACGCTCTTCGTCTTCTGGGAGCTGCTCGCCCTCACCTCGGTGTTTCTCGTGTGGGCGCGTGACTCCGAGCGGTCGTACGCGACGGGCTTCCGCTACCTCGTCATCAACGTGGTGTCGGGCGTGATGCTCCTCTCGGCCGCGCTCATGATCGCCCGCGACACCGGCTCGATCGAGCTCCGCCACATCGGGCTCGAGGGAACGGGACCCGCCGGCTGGATCCTGTTGCTCGCCATTGGCATCAAGGCGGGCTTCCCACTCGCGCACAACTGGATCACGGAGGCGTACCCGGAGGCGACGCCGACCGGGACGGTCTTCCTGAGCGCGTTCACGACCAAGGTCGCCATCTACGCGCTGGCGAGGACGTTCGCCGGGGCGGAGCCGCTCATCTGGATCGGGACGATCATGACGTTCTTCCCGATCTTCTACGCGGTGCTCGAGAACGACCTGCGCCGAGTTCTTGGCTACTCGATGGTCAACCAGCTCGGCTTCATGGTGTGCGGCATCGGCCTCGGCAACGCGCTCGGCGTGAACGGGGCCGTCGCCCACGCCTTCGCGGACGTCATCTTCAAGGGCCTGCTCTTCATGGCGATGGGTGCGGTCATGACGATGACCGGGCGTACGAAGGGCACCGACCTCGGCGGCCTCTACAAGACCATGCCGATCACCGCCACGCTCTGCATCATCGGCGCGAGCGCCATCTCGGCGTTCCCGCTCTTCAGCGCCTTCGTGACCAAGTCGATGATCATGGTCGCCGCGGTGGAGGAGCATCACTACATCGTGTGGCTCTTCCTTCTCTTCGCGTCGGCAGGCGTTCTGGAGCACGCGGGCATCAAGATCCCGTACTTCTCGTTCTTCGCGCACGACTCGGGGATCCGTACCAAGGAGCCGCCCAGGAACATGCTCGTGGCGATGTCGATCGGGGCCGTGATCTGCGTGCTCATCGGCGTCTTCCCGAGCCAGTTCTACCGGCTCCTGCCGCTGGAGATGGACTACCACGCCTACGACGTGCGCCACGTGGTCACCCAGCTCCAGCTCCTGGTCTTCGGCGCGCTGGGCTTCATCACGCTCGTCAAGTCGGGAGTGTATCCGGACGAAAAACGCGCGGTGCACATCGACGCCGAGGTCCTGTACAGGAAGCTCGGACCCTGGCTGGTGACCACGGTCGGGGGAGCCGTCGCCCGGGTCGACGCGTACGTGCGCTCCGCCGTCATGGAGTTCGTGGGCTCGGTCCTGCGCACCGCCGACCGCTCGCACGGTCAGCTCGGCCCCCTGGCGCGCTCGTGGCCCTCGGGCAGTATGATCCTGTGGGTGGCGATTCTCCTCGCCGCGTATCTGATCTTCTATCTCTGATCGGGACCTTCCCGGAGAGACACCGTGACGGCCAGGCTGGCGATCCATGACGACGTGGCCGCGAGCACGGACGAGGTGCTTGCGAGGCTCGGAATGGCCGGTGTCGATGTCGAGGTGACTCCGGAGCCGCCCGGCGACGCGTCCGCGAGCGGCAATCCGCTCCTCGGCCTCGAGGAAGACCACGTCGATCTCGCCGTGGTCGGCATCTGGGCACTTCGTGGGGCCTCGGGAGAAGGGCTTACCATGCTCGCGGTCCTGCCCAGGGAGGACCCACGCGACGTTCTCGTCTGCGTGGGCGGAACGCAGGCGCCCCTCCGCGATCTCCGCCGCGGCGCTCGCGTCGCGGTGTCCGGGGCCCGGCGGGCCGCCCTGCTCCTGGCGCATCGGGCCGATGCCGAGGTGGTCCCGGTCACGGGCGCCATGGACGTGCAGGCCCTCGCCGAGGACGGGGTCGACGCCGCGGTGATGTGGTCCGGCGAGGCGCGCCGTGCTGGGCTCTCGCCG
This sequence comes from Gemmatimonadota bacterium, assembly GCA_050050215.1. Lineage (GTDB taxonomy): Bacteria > Gemmatimonadota > Gemmatimonadetes > Longimicrobiales > Gaopeijiaceae > UBA2982. The sequence continues at coordinate 1,024 of JASFUR010000005.1, read as the reverse complement.
CGGGCCACCGAGTTGCTGGACGCGCGGTCCTGGCCTCCCGACCCGGGCCGGGGGGCCGTCGCCATCGTCGGTCGGCACCCCATCGCCGAGGTGACCGGCCTCGACCACCTTCCGACCCGGACGGCGCTGCGGGCCGAGCTGGCTCTGGTGGACGCGCTCGACCTGCCGGCGGGGGCGCCGCTCGGCTCCTTGGCTCAACCCTCCGGGCGCATCATGCGGCTGTGGGCCGCGATCGCGTCCGAGGACGGGCGTCGGGTCGTGCGGGCGGACCTCACCGGCCCGCTCGACGAGCCCGAGCAGCTGGGCGTCTCGGTCGCGCGTGAGCTGGAAGCGCGGGGTGCCGAGATCGTGCTGACCGGCTCGACGGGATGACCCCGGGATCGACCGGCGACAAGGTGCTCGGGCGCGATGCCCTGGTGGAGCGGTTCGGGCCCGGGCGCTCCGAGACGGTGGTCTTCACCAATGGGTGCTTCGATCTGCTTCATCTCGGTCACGTCATCTACCTGGAACGAGCGCGGGCATTGGGGGACGCGCTCGTCGTGGGCCTGAACACCGATGCGTCCGTGCGCCGACTGGAGAAGGGCTCGGGTCGCCCGTTTGTGTCTGAGCACGACCGGGCGCGCGTGCTGGCGGGGCTCGAGGCGGTGGACGCCGTGTGCCTCTTCGACGAGGATACGCCGGCCGAGCTCATCGCCGCGCTCGTGCCCGACGTCCTCGTGAAGGGGGCGGACTACGCGCTCGACGAGGTCGTCGGTCGGGCCACCGTGGAGGCGGCCGGTGGACGCGTCGAGCTCGTCGAGCTCGTCGAGGGCCGGTCCACCACGGAGCTCGTGAGACGAATCCAGGAGGGAGCGGGAAATGAGTAGCAGGAGGGCGGGGGGACGTCGGCCCGACGAGGGTCGGCCGGTATCGATCGAACTCGGCGTCGCGCCCTACGCGGAGGGCTCGTGCCTGATCGCGACCGGAGACACCCGGGTGCTGTGCGCCGCGTCCGTCGCGGAGGGCGTGCCGCCCTGGCGGGAGC
>JASFUR010000004.1:0-25467 GCA_050050215.1 Gemmatimonadota bacterium | reverse complement strand
ACCGTGACGGTCCCGTCGGTCCCCAGGTCCACCAGGGTCAGATATCCGGAGCGCTCCGATTCGACGCGGAAGTTGAGCTCTTCACCCAGGCCGAACGACGTCTTTCCGTTCAGGAGCTCGAGCTTCACGGCGAAGGCCTGCGCCGGGTTGTCCATGTCGCCCAGTCGCTTGGCGGCGGCTTCCTTCTGGAGTGCCCGGGCGAGGTAGGCGACACCCTGTGCGTTGGCGCCGATGCCCTCGTGTCTCGTGAAGCCGTCCGATCCAATGACGCGCATCTCGTCACCGCCACGCCGCACGAGCAGGTGCGCGAAGGCATCGTCCTCCTCGACCAGGCGGACGTCGCTCACATCCGCCAGCTCGGCCCGCAGCGACTCGACCAGACGGGTGTCGATGGCGGCCACGTTCACGAGGAGCGGTGTGGGCGGATAGCTGAAGGCGACCAGACGGGCCATGTCGCCCGCGTCGATCGAGCCCCCGATGACGTTGGCCACGGTGGTCCGCTGCCCGACGGACTCGACGACGAGCCTGGCTCCGTTCGCCGTCTCGAGGATCGACCCCGCCGTGATGCCGAGCGCCAGGCCGGCAGCCAGCTCCGCCCGACGTCCCGAGACGGACACGACCGGCAGCGCCATATCCGACGCGTCGGCGCCACCCTCGACGAAGAAGAGCCGCTGGTCCTTGAGTGCCACGTCCTCGGAGATGTAGGGGTCCTGCTGGAAGCGATTCCGCTTCAACGCCTCGTAGACCTCGTTGAACGCCTCCTGGTACGTCGCGCTCGCGGGCGCCTTCCAGAGCTCCCGAACGAGGAACGTCGTGAATGCGCCTCCGTGGAACGCCTCCGTTCCACCGGCGGCGGGAAAGTACGCGTCCACCGCGACCTGGTGCGGCTGCGCGGCGGCCAACTCGAGCACCCGGACCTCGGAAGCGTCGAAGCCGGTGGCGTCGTCCTGACCCGGTAGCGCGCGCCGTGAGGCGGTCGCCGGTCGCTCGAGGGCGTCGATGTCCCGTGCCAGGAGCCGTCCACGGCTGAACGGGGTCACGTCCCGCGTTCCCGTGCCCGAGTTACAGTTGTCGAGCGCGACCACGATGTTGGTCGTCGGCAGCATGCCGAGCCACTCGTTGAACGTGTCGTCGCTGATGTCGTACTCGGTGCTGTTGGCCAGGACGTCGGCCGGAGCGATGGTCTCGTCGAGCCCGTCGTCCTCGTCCCCGCTCTCGTCCCACATCTGGGAGCCGTGGCCGGCGAAGAAGATCGTCACCTGGTCGCCGGCCCGGGCGTTGCCGGCCAGCCACCCCGTGATGCTCTCCTCGATGGCCGCACGGGTTGCGTCTCGGTTGAGGAGGAGTCGGATGTTCTCCTCGGGCACGTGCCACTTCATGACCAGGAGATCGCGGATGCTGCGGGCATCGTGCTCCGCCCCGGGCAGGTCTCCGCCCTCGACGTCGTCGAAGTTGATGTAGTCGCTGATACCGATGACGACCGCCCAGTGCGTCGGCGCTACCTGAGCCGGCCCGAACGCGACGAGAGGCACAATCGCGACGAGGGCCGCGATGGAGGCGATCCGTCTCACTGGCCGCCCTCCAGCGCGATGTCGACGCCCTCCGTGGCGGCGTCCAGCTCGACTCGGCTCCCGCGTGCGAGAGCGTCGTCCCTCATGCGGGCCACGATCCGGTCCAATTCGTCATCGGCGCGCGTCGGATCGTGGTGGAAGAAGAGCAGCTGACCGACCCCGGCCTCCTCCGCCAGTCGGACGGACTGCGAGAACGTCGAATGCCCCCATCCGGCGCGCCGCTGGTACTCCTCTTCGGTGTACATGGAGTCGTGGACGAGGACGTCCGCGTCGCCCACGAAGTCGACGATCCGCTTTTCCCATCCGGGGCCGACGTCGTACATGTCGCCCTCCATCTCGTTGTCGGGGACCAGGCAGATCGTCTTTCCGCCGACGTGGATGCGATACCCGATCACGAAGGACGGATGTTTGACCCGCATGACTTCCATGCGCACGTCGCCGAGCTCGTACTCACCCTCGTTGAGGTGCTCGAACTCCATCTCGGCGGCCACGACGCTGTACGGGACCGGGAAGTAGATCGGACCCATCTGGCCGGCGAAGAGGTTCTGCACGTCGATGTCCTTCTGCTTCGGTCCCACGACCTTGATGGAGTCCTCGGGGTCGTACAGCGGCGCGAAGAAGGGGAACCCCTGGATGTGATCCCAGTGGAAGTGCGTGAGGAAGATGTGGATCGTGTCGGGGCCCTTCTCGACGACGTCGAGCCCGAGCGGCCGGATGCCGGAGCCGGCGTCGAAGATCAGTCGCTGGCCGGCGTGACGGAGCTCGAAGCAGGTCGTGTTGCCGCCGTAGCGCACCGTCTCCGGTCCCGGCGTCGGGATCGAGCCCCGCGTGCCCCAGCACCGCAGGACTACGCTCGAGTCCACGCTCGCCGTCTGGGTCGTCGTCGGCTCGGTGCTGGTGACCGGATCCACGGATGGAGCTCCTGGAAGGGACGAAGCAGCGTAACGCGCGATTCAACCAATGTACATGGGAAAACAGGGGGGTCGCGAGCGTTTTACGGATTCCGTGGCGCCGAGGGTCCCCACGGCCTCGGCGTCGGTCGCGCCGGCGGGCCCCTGGGGGCGCGAAATTCCTCGCGGCCACATGGAGCAATGACTAGCTTCTTGCGAGAGGCTCCGAGCTTCGAGAGCCGCTGATCCGCCGCATCCCGAGGTCTCTGCCCGCCGAACGATGGACCAACAGCCCAGCACCGAGGCCGAGAGCGCCGAGACCCATGCCCTCACCGAGGAGCAGGTGAGGGAGACGCTGCGAGAGGTTGCGCTCTTCGAAGGCCTCGCCGGCGGCGACCTCGACGAGATCCTCGACATCTCCGAGCCGGTCCTCGTCGAGGCCGACGAGCTCGTCTTCGAGGAGGGCGACCGCGGCGACCACTTCTACATCATCGTCCGGGGCGAGGTGGAGCTCCGGAAGGCGGCGGGGAGGGGCATCAAGCGCCTCGCGCTCCTGCGCGCAGGACAGGCCTTCGGCGAGATGGCGCTCCTCAATCAGACGCCCCGTTCGGCTTCGGCCCTCGCGGTGTCGGATACCTACATGCTCGCGGTCTCGCGCGAGGCGTTCGGGCGGATCCTCGGCGGAGAGACGCTCGCCGTGAGACTCCTGCGCAACCTGTCCAAGGCGCTGTGGGCGACCTCGGTTCGGTTGGCTGCCCGCCAGGCACAACAGGCCCGTTCCGATACCCCGCACGAGGCGCTGGCAGACTTCAATCGATTGCTGCGGACGAGGCTCCTGCCGCGGGTCACTCCGCGGGTCAGCGGTTACGACCTGTCCGCTTCCACGCTGGCCCCGCGCCAAGGGGTCGGCTCGTCGGGCTGGGACTGGTTCCTGCTGCCGGACGGGAGGCCCGCGTTCGTGATCGTGAAGTCGGTGCGGGCGGACATCTTCTCTGCGCAGAGGCTCAATTCGCTGCGGACCATCCTGCGCTCCCTGGCCCAGACGCCGCAACAGTCGCTCGGGGCACTCCTCACCCACGCCGGGCGCGGGATCAGGGCGGCATGGGTCGACGGCCTGTCCGGTTCGGTGTCGTGTGGCCTGGTCGCCCTGGCGGAAGGGAGCGCCGAATGGGTCGGTGCGGGGGATGTCGCGGGGATGGTGGTCCGGGCCGGGGGCGCGAGTCGCGACCTGAACCGGGGAACGCCGGCCCTGGGCGACCAGTCCGAGCACGTCTACGAGTCGACGGTCATCGACCTGGGTGCCCGGGACAAGCTGATCTGCATGTCCGAGAGTCCGACCAACACGGTACAGCTGGTCACGTCGGTCGTGACCGGCGGCTACACGTCGAGCTCCCGAGATGCCCTGTCGAAGCTGTTCGCCCGCTTCGGCCAGAGTCCGCAGGGACCGGCCGGCGGCGTCGACCTCAGCGGCTTCGTCATCACCTGCACCAAGCCGACGCCCTAGCCTTCGGCCGTTCTGGCACGAAGGACGGGCTCCGGGGATAGGAGGACGCCATGGCCATCACTGAAAAGCAAGTCCGCGACGCCTTGAAGGGCGTCAAAGATCCCGAGCTGGGCCTCGACCTCGTGGTATTGGGGCTCGTCTACGACATCGAGGTCGAGGACGACGACATACGAGCCACGATCTCCCTCACGTCTCCGATGTGTCCCGTCGCGGGTCAGATCGTCGAGGACGCCAAGCGAGCGATCGAGGGCGTGGACGGTGTGGGCGACGTGGACGTCCAGCTCACGTTCGAGCCGCCGTGGACACCGGAGCGGATGAACCCGCTGGTGCGGTCCTCGTTGGGCCTCTAGGAAACCCGGCTGCGAAAGCGAGAGCGCCGGCCCCCACGGAGGGAGCCGGCGCTCGGTCGTTCGTCCGAACCAGTCCGATCAGGAGCCGACCAGCTGGACGTCCTCCAGGAAGTCGCGCAGAGGGTTCGCGACGGCGACCGCTCGCTCGCGGATCGCCTCCACGAGGGCCGGACGCTTGCCGTTGGTGGTGAGATGCCGGGCCACCGCCTCTCCGAGGCGTTCGTCCGACTCGGACGCGGCCTGATGGTATTCCGCGTAGCGCATGCTGACGCGCTGCTCGAACTTGGGTAGCTGGGCAGACGGCGTACCGTTCTGGACCATGTCTTCGAACACGGCCTGGTGCATCGCGTTCAGGCCCTGGCGGATCAGCTCGTCCGGGCATCGCCCCATGAACGCGAGCTGAGCGCCGCGGGTGTGCGCCCACATGAAGAAGATGAGCGACTCCTCGGCTGTGCGATTCGCCGCGGCGTCATCGTCATAGAGAGTGTCGTCGGGCAAGGGCGTCTCGACATCCTCTTTGGAGAGGAAGTCGGAGAAGCTCTCCCAGACCAGGCGGGCCAGGTTGTCGCCGAGCTCGGTCGGCGTCATCGTCTGCGGCGCTCGGAACTCGCGCGTATCGTCTATTTGGGTGGTTTGCACGACGGATTCCCCAGGATCATGGGTTGCTGTAACATCAATTCGGAGCACGGATCCCACAGTGTCAAGGTTGACGATTTTCCCCTCCCCGATCGCCCGTACAGCGCCGACGGCTCCGAAACGTCGTCAAACGCTGAAAAAAAGCGCCCGAACGGGGCTTCTTGCCCTGATCGCGGTTCAAGCGGCATGCGGATCGGGCGGCATGTCGATTCCCACCCCACGACCGGTGGTCATCTACTCCGGTGCGCGTCTCAACGTGGATCGCGACCGGATGATGGAGGTCAATAGGTGGGTCACCAACGAGGATCGCAACATCCGCGAGGACCCGTCCTTCTGGGTGTACGACGACCCTCGGCCCGGCGACGACGTGTATCCCTGGGACGGAATGCGCATCCAGGGCGACAGCGTATGGGTGCCGGTTCCGACGCGATACCCGGACGCCCGCCTCATACACTACATCTACGGGCACCTGCATCTGATGGTGGAGATGGGCAGGCAGGAGCTCTGGCTGCCCGAGGCCCCGGATGCGGTCGGATACGACCTGGAGCGGGCCATCCTGAGCCGGACCGCCGATGCCTGGATTCTCGGACGGACGGTCTTCGGCACTTCGCCGTACGGTCCGCTCGACGAGCTCGCCTACGCGAAGGAGGCAGGATACCTCGATGCTTTCATCTTTACGGCGCGACCCGACGAGTTCGCAGTGAGGCGAGCGGAGTGGGCCCGCGAGAATCCCGACGAGATGAACACGTACCGGGACTGGTTCCTCGATACCTTCAGCCGAGAGCCTCCCGGGCTGCGCGCGAGCTGACCCGCCGCGCGGCGGGTGTCGGCGGCGTCAGGCCCGCGTGACTTCCCAGCGCAAGCCGATCGGGCCGCCGTCGTCGAGCTCCTCGACGTGCACGTCCACGCGTCCGGTACGCGTGAGTCGGTCGTCGCTGGGCTTGCCTCCGAACACCGCGAAACCCGTCACCCGGAAACGGCAGCTGCGCCCGTCTGGACCGGTGGCGACCATCTCGGATCCCTTGAGGGACGAGATCTTCGGCGCTTCACCGGACTGCAGCCTGAGGCGTAGAATACGACCCGAGTGGGGGCCGTCCATCGCGTCGAGCACGCGGAAGACCACGGTGCCCTGAGTCGTGCTTTCGAGAGCCATGAAGGGAAGGGTATCGAGATGACGACGTCCACGGAAGACGGGGGCGCCGGAGAGCTGGAGCTTCCGAAGGAGGAGATGCTCGCGCTGGCCCGCAGGGCCGCGGAGCAGATCGTGGAGCACCTGGAGCGACTGCCCGGCGAGCCGGCCTGGGCCGGCGCTTCCCGCGAGGAGCTCGAGCCACTCCTCAGATCACCCGCCCCCGAGGAAGGGCGCCCGCCCGAGGAGGTGCTCGAGCTGGCGACGAGCCGGATCCTGCCAGTGTCGAGCCGGGTCGGTCACCCCCGCTACCTGGCCTTCGTCCCGACGTGCCCTACCTGGCCGGGCGTGATCGCGGACTTCCTCGCGAGCGGCTACAACATCTTCGCCGGGACGTGGCTCGGAGGAAGCGGTCCGAGCTTCATCGAGCTCGTCGTTCTCGACTGGTTCCGTGAGTGGGTAGGGTACCCGGAGACGGCGAGCGGGCTCTTCACGAGCGGGGGATCGGCCGCGAGCCTCGACGCCTTCGTGGCTGCGCGCGAGGCCGCCGGGGGTCCCGAACGGCCATCGGTGTACATGAGCGACCAGGCGCATTCGGCTCTCTTCCGTGCGGCGACGATCGTCGGGGTCCGCCGCGAGAACGTGCGCATGGTTCGGACCGACGAGCGCTTTCGCCTGGACGTGGACGCCCTCGCGAGCGCGGTCGCCCGGGACCGGGACCGAGGGCTGACGCCCATAGCGGTGTGCGCCAACGCCGGTGCGACGAACACCGGGGCCGTCGATCCGATGCCGGCCATCGCGAATTTCTGCGAGGCCGAGTCGATCTGGTTCCACGTCGATGCCGCATACGGTGGGTTCGCGGTCCTCTCGGACGAGGGAAAGCAGCTCCTCTCGGGCATCGAGCGTGCGGACTCCATCGCCATGGACGCGCACAAGTGGCTTTTTCAGCCGTTCGAGGCCGGTTGCCTCATGGTCAAGGACATCCGGCGGCTCGAATCGGCCTTCACCGTGAACCCGGAGTACCTGCAGGACACGCGTTGGGGGCGCGACCATCCGAATTTCAGCGACCGGGGCCTCCAGCTGACCCGTTCGTTCCGGGCGCTCAAGGTCTGGATGTCGATCCAGACGTTCGGGCTGGCCGCCTTCCGGCACGCGGTGTCCCGCGGGATCGAGCTCGCGCGCCGCGCCGAGGAGTACGCGACTGCATCCGATTTCCTCCGGGTCGCCAACCCGGCATCCCTCGGAGTCGTCTGCTTCCGCTTTCATCCCCGGGACTCGGATCTCCCGGAGGAGGAGCTGGAACGGATCAACGAGCGTGTCCAGGAGCGGGTGATCTCGAGCGGCACGGCGTTCATCTCCTCGACGAGACTGCGAGGTCTGTACTCGCTCCGGCTCTGCATCCTGAACCACAATACCGCTTGGACGGACGTCCTGGAGACGCTCGAGGCCATCGAGCGCTTCGGTCGGGAGGAGTTGGACCGATGAGTCAGTCGGAACCGGAGGACCGCGGGTCACGCCCGTCCCTTCCACGAAGCGTGCGGGTCATCGCGGGCGTGGCCATCGTCCTCTTCTGGGGGGTCCTGTTGACCCTCCGGCTGGCGGTGGGTCTCCCGCTGCTGGACAGCCTCCTCCTCACCGCGCTCCTGGTGGCGGTTCCGGGTCTCTCGCTGGCGCAGCTTCCCCTCATCGAGCACGCCCCACTCGAGCGCTTGGAGGCCTACTGGAGCTCCATCGCCACACTGTGGCTGCTGGGAACCGCCTCGTGGTTCGTGGGCACCCGCGACGGCGGGGCGGCGGGGGTGGGGCTCGCGGGCATGACCTGGGGGGGGCTGGCGAGCTGGACGGTGGGCCTGGCCGCGGGCGGCCTTCTCACCGTCGTCGCCTTCCGGCAGCTCTCGATGTGGACCGGCAAGCTCGACAGTCGCCTGCTCCGGCAGCTCCTGCCCCGCACGCGCCAGGAGCGGGCCGTCTTCGGCGTGCTCTCGCTCGCGGCCGGCTTCGGAGAGGAGATCGCGTATCGTGGCTACGCCATCACGACGCTGGTCCCCCTGATCGGAGCGCCGGCCGCCGCCGTTCTGACCTCGGTGGTCTTCGGGATGCTCCACGGCTACCAGGGAGCGCTGGGGATCCTCAGGACGGGAGTCATGGGCGGAATGCTCGCGTGGGGATTCCTGGCGTCGGGCAGCCTGTGGCCCCCGATCCTCGCCCACACGGCTATCGACCTCGTCGCCGGGCTCTGGTTGGGCGAGAGGCTCCTGTCGCCGCGGTCGGTGTAGGCCATCCCGACATCACCCACGCTTTCCCCATGCACCCAGTGACCACCATGGAAGTAGACCTGGCCCTCCTTGCGGACGCCGCGACGATCGACGGGTCGGGCAAGCTCAACATCCTGGGCATCTTCGACCGTCTCTCGACGAGGTCGTTCCCGACGCGTCACCCCCGCTTGAGCCTCGTGCTCCGCATCTCCGCCGGAGTGCAGGACGTCGGCAAGCACGACATAGGCATCTCGCTCAAGGCGCCCGACGGCAAGCAGCTCATGAAGATCGACGGGCAGATGAAGCTCGCTCCCGGTCCGCGTGTGGACGGGGGGGCGGTTCTCGTTCCCCACGTGCTGAACATGGACGGCTTGGTCTTTCCGGTGGCCGGACGATACGCGTTCGACGTCAGCGTCGACGGGGCGCATCACGTGACGCTCCCGCTCTCCGTGCTGGGGCCCGAGGCAACCGCTCGGGCATGAGCGGGGTATGAAGGCCAGGCAACTAAGGGGAGCGGACCTTTCCACCGAGTTTTGAGGTTATGCTTGCAGGAAGAGAGGTGCCGTCCTTAAGTAGGGGATAGGAACACCAGGCGCGGGATGAAGACGTGATCCTCCACTTCAACTACGAAGAGATCCAGGCCCTCCGGGTCGGGGCTCGCGCCTACCTGGGGCACGAGGCCGCGGTCTTCCCGTCCGCCGTCCTCGCCCCGTCGGAGACCCGGGCCCACGTGGAGGCGCTTCTTCCGCGCCTGGAAGGCGATCTGTCGTTCCTGTCGCTCGCGGAGCTTCGGGTTGTTCAGAGCGCCGTGTCTGCGGTGGTCGAGAGCCTCCGGGTCCAGATGGAGTCCGCGGTTCTCACGATGCATGCCGCCGACGAGGATGCCGTATCCGCCTACTTCGACTTCGCGCATGCACTGACGGTTGCCCATCGCATCGACGAGATGGCCGGTGAGATGGAGGCGATGATCGAGCTGGTGACCGGCGAGCCGGTCTCCGATGAAGCGGCCCGTACGTTCCAGTTCCCCGACTGACGGCCCTCCACCAGTGGAACCCGCGGGCGTGAAGCCCGGCTTCGAAGAAGAGGCGCTACCCCACCTGGACGCCGTGTACCGCTTCGCCTTGCGTCTGTCCGGCTCGGTGGACGAAGCCGAGGACCTCGTGCAGGAGACGTTTCTGCGGGCCTACAGGGCCTGGGACCAGTTCGAGCAGGGAACCAGAGCGAAGAGTTGGCTCTTTACGATCTGCAGGAACGTGTTTCTGAGAAGGCGTGAGCGTGCACAGCGGCATGAGGAGATCGTTTCGGAGAAGGCGGACCGCTCGGGTCCCAATCCGGTCAATCCCGTATGGGTCTCGGCCAGCGGGTCGGACCCGGAGGGTCGGTTCTTCGATTCGATCGTCGACGACAAGATCATCGAGGCCATCGAGGCCCTCCCGGAGGAGTACCGTACCGCGGTGGTGCTCTCCGATGTCGAAGGCCTCCCCTACGCGGAGATCGCGGAGTTGATCGACGTGCCCGTGGGTACGGTGAAGAGTCGTCTCTTCCGCGGCAGACGGCGTCTCCAGGAGCAGTTGTACGAGCACGCCGTCGAGATGGGATATATCCCCGCGTCCGCCGGCGTCGAAGAAGGAGCGTGAGCAGCCGATATGTCACTCTTCGATAGCGTCAGGCGCCTTTTCGGCGCGGGTAGCAACGGCGGCTCAGAGCAGGAAGACGGGCCGAACATGATCACGTGCGAAGAAGCCCTCAGGTTGGTGAACGACTTCATCGACGGCGAGCTGGAGGACGTCTCCCACGCTGAAGTGGAGCGGCACTTCGAGGTCTGTCAGCGATGTTATCCGCATTTGCGCCTGGAGCAGAACTTCCGCGCAGCGGTTTGCCGCGCCTGTGCCCGTGACAAGGCTCCGCCGGAGCTCCGCGAGCGCGTCCTCCATATCGTCTCACAGGGTGGAAGCGACGCCTGAGCGTCGCGCCTGCGCTTTCCCTCCGGGCCGCCGTCGGCCCGCTTGCCACCCCTCCCCGGATTTGAGAAGCTAGCGGCCTCGGGAATCCTGAGGCCTTCGCGTCGCCGTCGCGCCGCGGGACCCCTCCACGCTTCCATCCGCAGTCCAGACAAGACGGAGTAGGCAATTGGCCACGGCCTCCAAGCGGGAACGCATCCTCCCCCGCATGCTCGAAGAGGAGATGAGGGAGTCGTTCCTCGACTACTCGATGAGCGTCATCGTCCAACGCGCGCTGCCCGACGTGCGGGACGGCCTGAAGCCGGTCCACCGGCGCATCCTCTACGCCATGCACGACATGGGGTTGGCCCCGGACCGGCCGTACCAGAAGAGCGCGACGGTCGTCGGAGACGTGCTCGGTAAGTTCCATCCGCACGGGGACTCGGCGGTCTACGATGCGATGGTGCGCATGGTGCAGGACTTCTCGATGCGGATGCCGCTCGTGGACGGCCAGGGCAACTTCGGCTCCATCGACGGAGATCCCGCGGCGGCGTATCGCTACACCGAGGCGCGCCTCGACCGAATCGCTGCCGAGCTCCTGGACGACATCGAGAAGGAGACCGTCGACTTCCAGGCCAACTTCGACGGACGGCGGGAGGAGCCGACCGTGCTGCCGGCGCGCTTCCCCAACCTGCTGGTGAACGGCTCGTCGGGGATCGCGGTCGGGATGAGCACGAACGTCCCGCCACACAACCTCCGGGAGGTCGCCGCAGGGGTGCGGCAGCTGGTCGTCGACCCGGACTGCACGGTCGAGGACCTCATGCGCCACATTCCCGGGCCGGACTTCCCGACAGGCGGCTTCGTGGTCGGCCGTGGCGGCATCGAGAAGATGTACAAGGAGGGGCGCGGTCGGGTCGTGATGCGGGGCCGCGTGGTGAAGGAGTCGCTTCGGGGCGGGAAAGAGCAGCTCGTGGTGACGGAGCTGCCCTTCACGGTCTCGAAGACGAAGGTCATCGAGCAGATCGCGGCGCTCGCCAAGAAGGGGCGGGCCGACGACGTGTCGGACATCCGGGACGAGACCGACCGCGACGGCATGCGATTGGTCGTCGAGCTCAAGCGCGGCGCCAACGCCGCCAACGTGCTCCACCTTCTGTTCCGGGGGACGAGCCTACAGACGACGTTCGGCGCGCACATGCTGGCCCTCGACGGGGGGCAGCCGAAGGAATTCGACCTCAAGCGGTTTCTCGAGTGCTTCCGCGATCACCGGCTCGAGGTGATCCAGCGGCGCAGCCGCCACGACCTGGAGAAAGCCGAGGCGGAGCGCCACATCGTCCAGGGTCTGCTCGCCGCGCTCGACCACATCGACGAGGTCATCAAGATCATCCGGGCGTCGGACGACCGGGCGGACGCCTCCGAGCGTCTGCAGGACAGCTTCGGCCTGAGCGAGGTGCAAGCCGGTGCGATCCTCGACATGCGTCTCTCGCGGCTCACGGCGCTCGAGCGCTCCAAGCTGGAGGCGCGCCTGGTCGAGCTGCAGTCCCTCATCGGCGATCTCGAGGGAATCCTGGAGTCGGAGGAGCGCCAGCTGCAGATCATGCTGGACGAGCTGGCGGACGTCGTGAAGCAGTTCGGTGATTCGAGGCGTACGGTTCTCCTCGACGACGACGAGGCCGAACTCGAGCAGCCCCGGCTCGAGGACCAGCTCGCCGACGAGGACGTCGTCGTCACGCTCTCGCACGAGGGCTACGTCAAACGGATGCCGATGCACCTGTACCGGAGGCGTGTGGGCTCCGGAAAGGCGCTGGCCGGAATGGAGCGCTACGAGGAGGACTACCTCGAGCGCATCTTCGTGGCTCGCACGAACGGGTGGATCCTGACGTTCACCGAGAGCGGGCATTGCCATTTCCTGCCGGTTGCCGACGTGCCCGAGAGCGCGCGGTCGTCGCGCGGTCAGTCGGTCTATGCGCTCCTCGAGGGGGCGGACCGCTCGGACCGAATCGTCTCCATGATTCCCGTGGAGGATCTGGAGGAGGACGATCGCTTCCTCGTCTTCCTGTCGCGGAAGGGAGTGGTGAAACGGACGCCTCTCAGCGACTTCTCCAACCCCCGAGCGGGTGGCGTGAAGGGAGCCGGAGTGAAGAAGGGCGACGCGATCAGGGACGTGGCGATGTCCGACGGGACCGCCGAAGTGATGCTCCTGTCACGGGGCGGCAGGGCCATCCGCTTCCCTGAGGACGAGATCAGCGTGGTCGGCCGCACTGCACAGGGGGTGAAGGGGATGGGTCTGAGGGGCGACGACGAGGTCGTCGGGATGCTCCTCATCCGGCGCGACTCCACCGTGCTCACCGTGAGCGAGGACGGCGTCGGCAAACGCACCGCAGTGTCGGACTTCCCTCTGCAGAAGCGAGGTGGGCTGGGGACGATGGCCGTGCCGTCCGGCCAGAAGTCACCGATCGTGTGCGCACTCGAGGTCGTCGAGGCCGACGAGGTCATGATCGTGACCGCCGGGGGCCAGGTGGTTCGGGCCGCCGCGGATTCCGTGCCGGTCCAGGGACGCAGGACGCAGGGCAAGCCGATGGCCGAGATCGAGGGCGGCGACAGGGTCGTCGAGGTGACGCGCGCCTCCGGACGGGGCGGAGCTCCTGCTCGTGACCCGGTGGCGGAGGAGGGAGAGGAGCAGGGAGAGCTCAACTTCTAGGGGTCCGGGCCGTCCGGCCCGGAGAGGTGGCCCGGCGCGCCGACGGCCCGCTGGACCGTCGGCGCTCGCTCTTTCGGACCCGTACGCGGTCAGCGGTCTCCCAGCACCGCGGTCACCGTGACCCGCTCGCCGTCACGCTCGACCACGATCGTGACCTCGTCACCCGACTCGTGGGCCTGCAGCGCGTATGTATAGGCGTAGATGTCGGCGATCTCGTTGCCGTCGAACTCCACGATCACGTCGCCGCCCTGAATGCCCGCGACCGCGGCCGGGCTGCCTTCTCGCACCCCCGTGAGACGCACGCCGAAATCACGGGGCGTCATGTCCGGGATCGTGCCCAGGTAAGGTCCGTATCCGCTCGAAGAGGACGAGGACTCGACCGGCGACGGCTGCTCTTGCCGGACGGGTGTGAGCGCGACCAGGTCGGGACTGGCGGTCGCGAGCCGCGAGGCGACGTTCGCCGTCAGGTCCCGGATCCGGTCCATCCCCTCGGCGTTGATCTTCTGCCAGTCGTCGGTCGGCCGGTGGTAGTCCACGTGCGTGTTGGAGAAGAAGTGCAGGACGGGGATGCCCTCGCCGTAGAACGACGACTGGTCGGACGGGCCGTAGCCGTCGGGGTTCTCTCCGATGGTCAGAGGATCGTCCAGCTGTTCGTTGGCCGCGGTGAGGATGCCGTCCCATTCTTCGGCGGTGCCGGTTCCGAACACGGTGATCTGGTCGTCCACGACGCGACCGACCATGTCGAGGTTCAGCATCGCGACGATCTCGTCCAGCGGGACGGTCGGATCGGCCACGTAGTGGGCGCTGCCCCACAGGCCCCGCTCCTCGCCGGTGAACGCCATGAAGAGGATGCTGCGGTCGGGTCGCGGACCCTGAAGGAGCTTCCTCGCGATCTCGATGACGTCGGCGGTCCCGCTCGCGTTGTCGTCCGCCCCGTTATGGATCTCGTGGGAGTCGGGAGCGAGGGAGCCTTCCCCACCGTGTCCGAGATGGTCGTAGTGGGCTCCGATCACGATGTATTCGTCGCGATGCGTGGGGCTCGCGCCAGGCAGCATCGCGACGACGTTGCGGGCTTCCGCCGTGGTGACACGCACGTCCGTGGTGAGCGAGGCCTCGGCACCGCCGATGAGCGCTTCACGGACGTCCGCCGCGACGTCGGCGTTCACGACCACGACGGGAATCCCGATCGCCGCACGGATCTCGTCGCCCAGCGTGGGCCGCCCCATGCCGACGGGCGCCAGCAGGATGATGGCGGCCGCGTCCCTGCCGGCGGCGACGGTCGCCTTGAAGTGCGGGTCGCCGCGCAGGCCCGTGCCGTGCGGGTCGTCGGGGTCACCCCACTCGACGACCACGATCTTCCCGTTCAGGTCGGTGTGCGAGAAGTCGTCCTCCGGGCTGCCCGGGTTGCTCAGCAGGTGGCCTCCGTAGACGAGCTCGGCGTCGACGGACCCGCTGGCCGAGAAGCCGAACGGCATCCAGTCCGCTTCCACCTGGAAGCTGCTTCCGTCGACCACCAGACGGTTGTCGGGACCCAGCTCCGCACCTTTACGGATGGTGAACGGCTGGAAATAGCTACCTTCAGAGCCTGCGGGTTCAAGTCCCAGAGCCTCGAACTGCGCGGCGATGTAGTCGCCGGCACAGTGAGCTCCGGGCGAGCCCACCGCCCGGCCCTCGAGCAGGTCGTCGGACAGGTACCGGACGTGGGCCATGGCCCCGTCGAAACCCTGCGTCAGCGCTGCCGGATCGGGGCAGGACTGGGCCGCCGCGCCCGCCAATGGGAGGAGCAGCAAGGCCAGAGTGGCCGCCAACGCTTTGAACGAGGTCTGATTGTTATGATTCATCGGTTTCTTGCCCTGATGACCGTGTCGGTCGTGTCGCTGTATGCATGTTCACCCGCCGGTGACGAGGCCGAGCCCATGGAGGGTGGAGAGCCCGCTGCGGAACTCGCCGACCTCAGCGGAGGGGCCCAGCTCGTCATGCCGGGCGAGTCCCACCTGCGGAATGTAAGGCAGCTCACGGCCGGTGGAGAAAACGCCGAAGCCTATTGGGCCTTCGACGGCTCGATGCTGATCTACCAGGGCAACAAGCCCGATGCCGGCTGCGATCAGATCTTTCTCCTGGATCCCCGTACCGCGGTCTCGACGCGCGTGAGCAACGGCGAGGGCCGCACCACCTGCTCGTACTTCTATCCGTCGGGTGAGCAGATTCTCTACTCCTCGACCTTCATGCACGATCCATCGTGTCCGCCGGAGCCCGACTTCTCGATGGGCTACGTGTGGCCGGTCTACCCCACGTACGACATCTTCGTCTCCAACGTGGACGGGTCGAATCTGCGACAGCTGACGGACGCGGACGGCTACGATGCCGAGGCCACGTTCTCCCCCGTCGGCGACCGCATCGTCTTCACCAGCGATCGTGACGGCGACCTCGATCTCTACTCGATGGCGCCGGATGGGAGCGACGTCGTGCGCCTGACCGACCGACCCGGCTACGACGGCGGTGCCTTCTACTCGCCCGACGGCTCGAAGATCGTGTGGCGCGCGGACTATCCGGAGCCCGGACCGGAGCTCGAGGACTACCGGGACCTCCTCGCCCAGGGCCTCATCCGCCCCGGCGAGCTCGAGATCATGGTCATGAACGCCGACGGCACCGACCAGCACCAGGTCACGAACCTGGGCGGCGCCAACTTCGCGCCGTTCTGGCACCCTTCGGGTGACAAGATCATCTTCAGCTCGAACCATATGGACCCGACCGGGCGCGACTTCGACCTCTTCATGGTCAACGCCGACGGGACGGGTGAGGCCGAGCAGATCACGTTCTCCGAGGGCTTCGATGGCTTCCCGGTATTCAGCCCGGACGGCCGCTACCTGGTGTTCGGGTCGAACCGGAACAACGGTGGAACGAGCGACACGAACGTCTTCATCGCGGAATGGGTCGAGTAGGCGGGTAGGCGGCGGGGGGGGACCCGCGGGATCTACCTCACGCCCCCTCCGGGTACACCTCCAGGAACTGCTCCAGAATCCGGTAGGTGAGTCCCCATACGTGCTCACCCTGGACGAAGAACGAAGGGAAGTCGGTCGGTCCTCCGGGGAGCGGGATACTCAGGGAGGATCGTGTCGTCGGGTCGCGCAGGGTGTCGACGGAGACCCAGAAGACCTGGTCCACCTCACGGCTGGCGACGCTCGCGTCGAGGTGGGCGGGCACGCCGAAGACGAACGGTGAGATGCTGAGCCTCGGAAGCCTTACGCTCGAAGGCCGCACGTCGTCGAGCCGGCCGAGCTGCTCACCATGACCGCTGAGGTCCACGGCGGTCTCCTCCAGCGTCTCGCGACGCGCCGTATCGACGGCATCCGCATCCGCTTCGTCGCGGCGGCCTCCGGGGAGCGCCATGTGGCCGGACCACGGGTCCCGTTCGGAGGTGGCGCGCTTGATGAGCAGGAGCTCGAGAGGATCCCGGGCGCGCAGAACCAGGGCGACGGAGGCCCGGACGACGTCCCCTTGGAGGACCAGGGGATCGTTGGCGTCACCCGCGTAGGACGCGAGCGCTTCGCTGAGCACCCAGAAGCGGGGATCGGTCTCGAGGGGTTCGCGGGTCACCGCTAGACACCCTGACGTTCCGGGCCCCACACGAGCTTGTGGAGCTGGAGCTGGAAGCGTACGGGAAGTCCGTCCTCGAGAATCCAGCCCGCGAAGGCCTCCAGGTCGATGTCTCCCCAGACGGGCGACATGAGCAGTGCCCGCAGGCTCCCCTCCTCGACGCGGCGGTCGAGGCCGCGGTCGCGGATCACGCTTCGCGCCCACTCGTAGTCGGCGCGATCCTTCACCACGAACTTCACTTCGTCCCGCTCGCCGAGGTGCTCGAGGTTCTCCCAACGGTTGCGGTGCTCTTCGCCGGATCCTGGGCACTTCAGGTCCATGATCCTGTGGGCCCGTGGGTCCAGGCCCGAGACGTCGATGGCCCCGGACGTCTCCACGAGCACTGTGTAGCCTTCGTCCAGCAGCGCGTCGGCCAGGGCACCCGCGGCGGGTTGGGCCAGCGGCTCCCCGCCGGTGATCTCCACGAGCGGCGTCGGGTGAGCGCGGACTTCCTCGACGATCTCCGGGATGCTCATGCGCTCCCCCCCGTGGAACGCATAAGCGGTGTCGCACCAGACGCACCGGAGGGGACATCCCGTGAGCCTCACGAAGGTGCAGGGCGACCCCGCCCACGTGGACTCTCCCTGGATCGAGTGGAAGATCTCCGTGACGGCCAGGGTCCTCTCCGGCGCGGTCATTCGTCTTCCGGCTCGAGGGCCCGTCGGATGGCTTCGACGAGCAGGTGCTGTACTTCCACGAGCGTCAGCTTCCCGAGCTCGTTCATGGCCTCCTCCGTGCTGCCGCGCTCGCACAGGGTGGGAGTCTCCAGGTGTCCGACGATGCCGACTCCCGTCTCCGCCCAGCGCGGGAAGACGAGAAAGCCCGCATAGGGCGCCCTGAGGTTCGAGGTCTTCTCGACCTCGAGGGACACGGTATAGGGGTGCCCGTCGGGGCCCTCGTAGGCCGGCGGACGGCTGTGCACGTCGAAGTAGCCGGCCAGCGTGGAGTCGTCGGGGGGCGAGCCGCTCTCGGAGGCGGCTTCGAGCCGGGACATGTCGGGAGTGGAGCTCGGGACGGGGGTGGGGCGCCACGGCGGCACCGTGCACGCGATCGAATACAGAACGTCTGAAGCTAGACGCCCGAGAAGAGCCGAGCCACCGGGAGTCTCGGTTGTGACGGATCTCGCCGCAATCTAGACTTCGCTCCCCACTGACCTCCATGGAGGCACGTCCCGATGGGCAAGACGATGCGCGCCGCGGTCTTCTCCGAGTTCGGAGGCCCGAGCGTCGTCGGGATCCGGAAGGTGCCCGTCCCGGAGCCCGGGGCAGGCGAGGTGCGCGTCAGAGTCGAGGCGGCCGCCATGAATCACCTGGACCTCTGGGTGCGCCGTGGACTGCCGATCGAGACGCCGATGCCGCACATCGGCGGATCGGACTTCGCGGGAACCGTCGACGCCGTCGGTCCGGGTGCCGAATCCGTGCCACTCGGCACGCGTGTCGTCGTGGATCCTTCCCTGCGTTTCGACTGGTACGACGGTCAGGACCGCGGCGCCTCGTTCGACGAGCTTCCGTTCCAGTTGATCGGCGAGCACACGCAGGGCGGCTTCGCCGAGTATGCGATCGTGCCCGCCGAGAACCTGCTGGAGGTGCCCGGGGACTTCCCCTACACGGAGGCCGCGGCGGCAGGGCTGGTCTTCGTGACGGCGTGGCGCGCGCTGATTACGCGTGGCGGTCTCCGGGCCGGGGAGCGGGTGCTCATCACGGGTGCGTCGGGCGGGGTCGGGACGGCCGCGATCCAGATCGCGGCTCGCGCCGGTGCCGAGGTGTACGCGGTGACGCACGGACCCGACAAGGTGCGCAAGTGCCGCGAGCTCGGGGCGAGCATCGTGTACGACCGGCAGGAGGTGAGCTTTTCCCGCGAGGTCTGGCGCGACACGAAGAAGAAGGGGGTCCATCTCGCCTTCGACACCGTAGGGGAGTCGATATGGGCGGATTGCCTGCGGGCGCTCGCTCCCATGGGTAGGCTCGTGACCTCGGGGGCGACGACCGGCTCGCGGGGATCTACGGAGATCCGGTTGGTGTTCTGGAAGCAGCTGTCCATTCTGGGAAGCACGATGGGGTCGCCCACCGAATTCCGGCGCGTGATGCGACTCGTCTTCGAAGGGAAGCTCGATGCCGTGATCCACGAAGTCATGCCGTTGGACGAGGCCGCGCGAGCGCACCAGATGCTCGAGGCCGGCGAGGTCTTCGGGAAGATCGTGCTGGTGCCATGAGACTCAGCGAAGCTCAGGCTGCGGTCGACGCTTGGATCTCCCAGTTCCAGGAAGGCTACTGGCCTCCGCTTACGAACCTCGCCCGCCTGACCGAGGAGGTCGGTGAGCTGGCGAGGGAGATGAACCACCGCTTCGGCCACAAGAAGAAGAAGAAGGACGAGCCGGAGCAGGATCTGGCGTTGGAGCTCGGCGACGTCCTGTTCGTGCTGCTCGTCATCGCCAACGAGCAGGGGATCGATCTCGAGGAGACGCTGGAGCGGGTCCTGGAGAAGTACAGGGAGCGCGACGGAGACCGCTGGACGCCCGTCCAGGCGCCGTAGCCCGACCCGCGCCACCAAAGCGATGACTCCGCTCCTCCTGGCGCTGCCGTGGCTCGCGCTGCTCCTCTTCGTGCTCGTGGTGATCCGTGAGCCGACGGAGCTGCCCCCCGGACCCGACCCTGGAGCGGCGGCGCCGCTGGTCAGCGTGATCGTTCCGGCTCGGAACGAGGCGGCCAACATCGAGCGGTGCCTGGCCTCGCTGACCGAGTCGGCGTACCCGGTGTTCGAGGTGATCGTCGTGGACGACCGGAGCACGGACGGCACGGGTGCGCTCGCGCGAGCGCTACCCGCGGGACGGGCGCTCCGTATCGAGGTGATCGACGGCGAGGATCTCCCGTCCGGATGGCTCGGCAAGCCGTGGGCGTGCTGGCAGGGTGCCCGAATCGCCGAGGGTGATCTCCTGCTCTTCACGGATGCGGACACGGTCCACGGTCAGGACCTGCTGGGACGCTCCGTCGCGGGGATGGTCGAGGACGAGGCGGATCTCATGACGCTCGTCGGTCGCCAGCTCATGGAGACCTTCTGGGAACGGCTCGTCCAACCGCAGGTCTTCCTGACCATGTCCTGCCGCTTTCCGAGGTTCGAGCGGATCGCGCACAATGACCGCTGGAGAGATGCGATCGCAAACGGTCAGTTTCTCCTCTTCCGGCGAGAGGCGTACGAGGCGATCGGAGGCCACGAGGCGGTCCGCGACGAGGTCGTCGAAGACCTCGCGCTCGCCCAGCACGTGAAGCGCGCGGGCCTGGCCCTGCGCATCCGAAGAGCCGACACGGATCTCGCGACGCGGATGTACCGTTCCCTTCCGCAGCTCGTGGAAGGGTGGTCCAAGAACATTCTCACGGGTGGGCTCCAGACGTTTCCGCATTGGGCCCGACCCTTCGTAGCGCCCGCGGCCTTCCTGTCGGGGATCGTGCTCTGGCTGGTGCCGCCCGTGGCGCTGGTCCTGAGCCTCGTTGGCATCCTCGGGGACGCATGGCTCGTCTGGTCGACCGCCGTGTGCGTGATCAGCGTGGTGCTCGTCGGTCACTTCACGCGGCGCATGGGTGAGTCGCCTGTCTACGGCCTCCTCTATCCGCTCGGCGCGTTGGTCGGAACGTACATCTTCCTGAGGTCGTGGATCCGCGGTCGCCACGTGGTTTGGAAGGGTCGCAGCTACGAGTTGCCGCCGATGTCGGAGCGGGCGTGAGCGGGGGCTCCGTCCGGCACGCGCTCCGAGAGCACGCCGCCGCGCTCGGGTTCTCGACGGTTGGGGTGACCCGGCCGGACGAGAGCGACCACATCGACTTCTATCGCAAGTGGCTCTCCGAGGGATACCAGGGGGAGATGAGCTACCTGGCGCGCGAGGACGCCGTGCGCCGGCGGAGCGACCCGGCGGAGTCCATGGCCGACGTCGCATCGGTGATCGTGGTCGCACACGAGTACGCCCAGGAGGATTCCGATGGCGTCCCGGGGGATCCGTCACTCGGTGTCATCGCACGGTACGCGCGCGGTCGGGACTACCACCGCGTCATGAAGAAGAAGCTCCTGGCGCTCCTCGAATGGCTCGACGGGTCGATCGAGGGCGGTGTCCGGGGACGGGCCTACGTGGATACCGGCCCGATCCTGGAGCGCGAGCTCGGGCTGCGGGGTGGGCTGGGCTGGTTCGGGAAGAACACGATGCTGATCCACCCTACCAGAGGCTCGTACTTCTTCCTCGGTGTGTTGCTGGTCGACGTGGAGCTGCCGGTCGACGAGGCGTTCTCGGCGGATCGGTGTGGAACGTGCCGCGCGTGCCTCGACTCCTGCCCCACGGGGGCATTGCTGGGCCGCGACGAGAAAGGCGCGCCGGTCATGGACGCACGACGCTGCATCTCCTATCTGACCATCGAGCACCGCGGACCGATCCCGGTGGAGCTCAGGCCGCTCATGGGGAATCGGATCTACGGCTGTGACATCTGCCAGGAAGTCTGTCCGTACAACAACGATCGCTTCGTCCGGATCACCGGGGAGCGCGACTATATGCCTCGCGTGCCGCAGCCTCGCGATGGGACCGACCCTTCGCGCTCACCCCCACGGCCGGGCACGTCGATCCACCCGCATGCCCCCGCAGGGCCACCGACCGACGCGCCGCCGCTGGTCGAGCTCATGCGGATGACTCGCGAGGAGTGGGACCGGTGGACGCGGGGCTCCGCGATTCGGCGGGCGGGCTACGCGGGGCTCAAGCGGAACGTGGCGGTTGCGCTTGGCAACTGGCTGGCGTCCGTGCACGACCCGCCGGAGGAGGCCGTCGCGGTGCTGAGGGCCGCTCTCGAGGACGAGGAGTCGCTGGTTCGGGAGCACGCCGCGTGGGCGCTGAGCAGGGCGGACGAGCGATGAGCTCTGGGCGCCCACCCACGGGGGACGGCCCGCCGGATGTCGGTATGTCAGCAGCCCTCGACGAATCCGGGCAGCATGCGAACGATCTGGCGCAGGATGAAGACGGCGGCAGGTGTCTCGCCGAAACGGTCGAGGGTCATGCCCGCAATGCAGTAGAGTGTGTCGTCGGGTCGGCCGGCTGCCGATAGCAGGCGAGCCGACTCGTCGGTCTCGAAGCCACGGCCCGCATCGCTCGGCCGGGCGAGTCCCTGCCGGAGACACGACTGGAGGAAGGAGTTGCGCGATTCCTCCACGCGGGTCGCGAACCCCCGGCAGCTCAGAACGGCCCCGAAGGTGGCGGAGCGCGTCGTGCGCTCGCCCCGAGGGAGGATGACGATGCGCAGACCGCCCGCCCCGGTCTCCGCATGGACCACCCGCCCCTTCTCGAACCCGAGCTGCCCGGTCTCCTCCGCCTCCTTCAGGATCTCCTTTGTCTGAGGTGGGATGCGGAAGCGCAGCCCGTCGTAGTACGGCCTGAGATGGCGTTGAAATCGCTCTTTGTCGGCAACGCTCAGCGAGCGCCAGATCTCACCCGCCGCGTCGCGGATCTGGTCGATGCTGCCGTGCCACGGCTCGCCGCGAGCCAGGCGCGCGCGGGCGTCGGCTCGCACCGTCCGCGTGAGACCGCGCAGGCTCTTCGGGCGGCCGTGCTCGGCGATGAAAGCCGGCGGATCCACCGAGAGCAGGTCCCAGATGGTACCCACCGCCTCGGCGGGGTTCTGCTCGCGGGGACGCACGCCACGTCGCGACACGCAGGTGATGGCGCCGCGGTGTCCACCGCGCAGCAGCGAAGCGACGCTGTCGGCGGCCGTGAGCCCGGTGCCCAGCACCAGCACCTCGTCGTCGCGGTCGATGGTGCTCAGGGCGCCCGGCGCCAACGGCTGGGAGACGAGTCGGTCGGTGCCGTGGGGCAGGCCGGGGAGACTCGCGGGCCCGGGCTCGTGACCTGCCGCGATGACGCAGCGGTCCGCGTCGATGGGATCGCCGGTGGCCATCTGGATGCGCAGCCCGCCTCCCCGGCGTTGGATGCCGACCGCCTTGCCGCGACGGTGGGCGAGGCTCGACCCGGAAGGGTTCGATACCGCGTGCGCGGAGAACTCCGACGTCACGTACGCGCCGAAGTCGCCCCGCCTGGGATAGAGTCGGCCGTCTGCGTGCAGGGCCTCGGGGTCTCGTGACAACCGCCCGCTCGTCTCGAGGAAGCGGCGGAAGTGCAGGTCGTCTTCCGGATAGAGGAAGTGGATCACGTCGGGCGCATTGAGCCGATGGTCGAGATCCACCGCGGAGTACGCGACGCCGCGACCGACGTGCTCGCGAGGCTCGACCACCGTGACGTCGAGGGGCCCTCGCGCGGCGCGGCTCAGATGGATGGCGAAGGCCGCGCCCGCATAGCCACCACCGATTACGGCGACGTGGGTCATGTTCGTTCGCCTCCTCCGTGTGAGCGAGGGGAAGGTCGTTCAGGCCCCGTATACGGTTGGGCGGACCCGATCATCCAATCAAGTGCGGATCCGACCCGGTTCGCGGACACGGGGAGCACGACCGCTCGCTTGACAGAGTCACACCCCGGGCTTATCACCCGGCCTCCACGAGGACGGAATGATCCGTCCCCTTTCGTTAGTGCCCTGCACGGGAGTTAGACGATGCGAAAAAGGACACTACTCACCACGGCACTCGGTGCGATGTTGGCCATCTCGGCCGGCTCGCTCGAAGTGTCGGCCCAGGCGATGGCGGCGGCCGAACCGTTCAAGGTCGGTACGTTCGCGATCGACGGGGTGCCGACCGTCGGACTCGTCCTGCGCGACGACCTGATCGTCGACATCAACCGGGCGAACCGGGCGCTCGAGCTGAATCCGCGCTACACCCAGATTCCAATGCCGGAAGACATGCTCGAGCTCGTCGGACAGTACGAGTACGGTCTCAAGTACCGCCTGTACGAGATCGTGAACTACCTCGTCGATGGGAACATGCTGAACGGCAGCATGAGGCCGGACTACGTTCATCCGGTCTCGTCCGTGGACATCATGGCGCCGATCCAGTATCCCGGAAAGATCATGAACGCGGCGGTCAATTTCTACACGCATGCATGCGAGGGCTGCACTGAAGAAGAGCTGCAGGCTCGCACCCGCGAACGCCAGGAGAATCGGGGCGTTCCCTACCTCTTCCTCAAGCCCGCCCGCGGCGCCGTCATCGGCGACGGGGACGAGATCATGATCCCGTGGGGTCGCGATCGAACGGACTGGGAGGTCGAGATGGGACTCGTCATCGGTAAGCCGGCGAAGAACGTCGCGGCGCGCGATGCGTACGACTACGTGTTCGGGTACATGGTCACGATCGACGTATCCGATCGCGGCGGCCGTCCTCCGGGTGGCTTCGGGTCGGGTTCGGACTGGTTCGTGGGCAAGGGCCACGACACGTTCGCGCCGCAGGGACCGTGGATCGTTCCCAAGGAGTTCTACGGCGATCCGATGGAGCGGCTGCACCAGCAGCTCGTGATCGATGGCGTGCAGGTGCAGGAAGCCCACGCGGGCGACATGATCCACTCCATTCCGGAGCTGATCGAGTACGCTTCGTCGCTCATCACGCTCTTCCCGGGCGATGTGCTGAATAGCGGCACCTCGGGCGGCACGTCGTCCGGTGCGTTCGAGACCGGCTCCCGGGCCGGCTACCTCGAGCCCGGTGAGTCCATCGAAGCATCGATCGAGGGTATCGGCACGCTCCACCACACGGTGGTCGCGGAGCCCGAGCCCGAAGGTGACTTCGCAGGCTCGCGACTGCCTCCGGTCGACACGTATCGGGACTAGTCGCACAGAGAAGCAAAGGTCCTGACGGGCCCGGGGCGCCGATCGGTTCTTCCGGTCGGCGCCCCTCTTCGTTCGTGACCGCCCGTCTCAGGCCCGCTGCCCGATCATCAGCAGGGGGCATTCGGTCGCCTCGGCGATCCCCGCGGCGCGCTCCCCGAAGACGCGCCTTCTGCGGTCACTCCGATCGAGCCCGAGGATCATGAGGTCGCACTGCGCGGCTCGCGCAACGATCTCCTCGGTGAGGTTCGCACGCTGAACCACCTCGGATACGCCGGAGTTCCTCGCTTCGTCCTTGGCGAGTCGACGCAGCTCCCGGTCCGCCTTCTTCACCTCTGTCTGCGGCGTGTCCATGGGCAGCACGCCGAGGTACGTGACCTCCCGCTCCGATTCGCGACAGAGGTGGCCCACGACGCGGGCGCGGATGGGGCTGTGCCCGCGACCACCGCGAGACGGGATCAGAATCCTGCGCGCGGAGTCCGGGTCCCAGTCGTCCGGCGCTCTGAGCACGACCACGTCGGCCTGGACCCGTCCGATGAGGCGCTCGAGCGGGCCGGCCATGAGTGACTTGGCCAGCCCCCCGACCCCGAGCAGCACGTGATCGCACTCGCTGCGTTGTGCGATTCGCGTGATCTCGGCCCAAGGGTCGTCCGCGATGGTGATGAGGGCCTCCGGCCGGAGATCGACCGAGACCGCGGCGGAGAGCGCGTCCCCGAGAATGCGCTCCGCATCCTGGATGCGGGTCTCCAACCCGTCGTTCTCCTCCCGCGGAGCCCGCACCACCGAGAGCAGCTGCACCCGTGAAATCCCCTTGGGTGCGATCGACTCCGCCATCTTCACCAGGACGGTTGCCTTGGCGGGATTGGCGACCGGAACGAGGACGAGAGGGCTCCGACCCCTGAGCCTGACCAGTTGCGGGTCGCGGCCCTCGGTGGACGCGTCCACCACGCGTGCCCTGGGGGCGAGGACGGTCACGTACAGGATGGCGCCGCCGCTCAGCCACAGAGCCGCGAGCACGCCGGCCGAGGGGACGGCGGCGGCCTGGTAGAGGGCGAGCGTGACGCAGGCGAGCCCGCCGGCTGCGGGCACGAGTGGGAAGAAGGGCGCGTGGAACGGGCTCGGCTCCCCGGC
>JASFUR010000003.1:0-27065 GCA_050050215.1 Gemmatimonadota bacterium | reverse complement strand
ACGCGGTCCCGTTCGGAGGCGACGAGCCCCGGGAGCTCGTGCAGGGCTTCAACGGGTCGGAGACGCATCTCGGCAGCATGCGCTACTCGCTCGACTTCGCCATGCCCGAGGGCACGCCGATCCTGGCGGCGCGCGAGGGACAGGTGTTGCTCGTGCAGGACGGCTTCACCGAGGGTGGTGTCGATCCGGCGCTGCTCGAGCGCGCCAACCTGGTCGTCGTGGCACACAGCGACGGCTCGATGGCCTCCTACGGGCATCTGCACCGCGGTGTGCGGGTGCGGGTCGGCCAGCGCGTCCGGGAAGGGCAGCTCCTGGGCTACAGCGGACACACGGGCTTCGCGGGACAGCCGCACCTGCACTTCCACGTAGGCAACCGGATGCTCGGGGAACCTGGTCGCACGATTCCCATCGAGATGAGAGACGGCGGGGGAAACCGGGTGGATCTGACCGTCGGAACACTCGTCGAGCCGGCGCACCCCATGATGAGGACGCCGTCGGAGCGTTGAGGGGTCGGGCCCCTACGCACGCTCCCGCATTACGCGCTTCTCGAGCGCCCGGCGTGCTTCGTCCGGGAGCTTCACGTCGCCGAGCAAGTGGCATACGTCCCCGGTCAGGTCCAGTGTCGCGAAGACGGACCGACAGCGCTCGCAGAGGTGCTGTTCCGGGATCGGGAAGTCGACACCCCGGTCGAGGGCCTCCTGCTTCGCCCAGAGCAGATCCATGCAGGCCCCCTCCGCCGAGTCGCCGTCGGGGGCAGGCTTCTGCGGAAGAGGTACGGCGAGCGCCCGGCGAATCAGGAGGCGAGCCCGGTGGAGCCTCGTCTTCACGGTGGCCTCCTTCACCCCGAGGATCCTGGCCACGTCCTCGACCGAGAGGTCCTCGATCTCCTTGAGGACCAGGGGCAGCCGGAAGTGGATGGGAAGGCTGTCGATGGCGGTGCGGACCGCGTCGACCACATCCTTGCGCTCGACCCACTCCAGGGGTGTGTCCCGCCCGGACGGGATGTCCACGACGGTTCGCTCTCCGCTCGGAAGAAGCTCTTCCAGCGGACGCATGTGCCGCGGCTCACCGGCCCGGCGACGCTCCATCCTCTGGCAGCTCCGCGACGCGATCGTGTAGAGCCAGGTCGACGGCTTGGAGCGCCCGTCGAAGCTGGCCCAGCTCCTGAACGCTCTCATGAAGGTCTCTTGGACGAGATCCTGGGCCTTCTCCGGATCGTCGCACATGCGCAGTCCGAGCCCGTAGATGTGGTCGGCGTAGTCGTCCATCAGCCGTGGAATGACGTCTTCGGCCGGCTGTCCGGCGAGGGGATCGAGGGTCGTCACGCGCTTCTGTCGAGGTGGCGGCGGCGTCGAGATCGCTTCGAACAAGAAACGTATCGAGCGGCCCGGGGCGGTCAAAGACGGTCGAGGGACGCGAATCGATGCTCCGGGAACCTCGGTGGCGGCCCGTGACACTCAGTCCACGGACGGCGACGTCGGCTCTTCGCGGACACGGCCCAGAACGAGACAGCAGCATGACCCGCACCGCACTCAGGCTCGGATTCATCCTCGTCGCCTTCACGTTGGCCGCGCTGGCCGGTGTGGCCCTTCCAGGGGCCAACTAGCAGCTACCGACGTCGCCCGGATCGTCCGGCGAATCGATCCGGCCGCAGTCCGATGCGGCACACGGTGGCCCCCCGACTGCCCAGAGGTGGCGGCC
This sequence comes from Gemmatimonadota bacterium, assembly GCA_050050215.1. Taxonomy (GTDB): domain Bacteria; phylum Gemmatimonadota; class Gemmatimonadetes; order Longimicrobiales; family Gaopeijiaceae; genus UBA2982. Next base: position 25,364 of record JASFUR010000003.1, on the reverse strand, counting down.
GGCGGCTCGGACGTCGACATTCTTCCCCCGAACAGTTCGCCGGCATCGAGGTATATGTGGGACTGGCCGGGGAGGCCGCGTGTCCCCATTGGGTTCGAGGGAAGATCGTATGAAGAAGGAAGCCGTTCTCGTTTTCGCGCTCCTGGCGCTGTGGGCCAAGCCGGGCGCCGGCCAGGTCAGCGAGGAGCTCTACCAGAGGGACTGCGACGACGGAAACGCGACCGCGTGCAGCGTGCTGGCCCTCAGCTTCGAAACAGGCGAAGGCATCGAGAGGGATCTGTCGCGTGCGGCGGAGCTCTACGGTCAGGCGTGTGACCTCGGTGACATGGAGGCATGCACGATCCTCGGGTCGTTCTACCACACCGGTCAGGGCGTGTCGCGCGACCTGGCGCGTGCCGTGAGCTATCACGAGCGGGCCTGCGACGGCGGAGAGCTCACCGGGTGCGAGAGTCTCGGTCTTCTGTACGAGACGGGCTCGGGCGTTCTGCAGGATTACGAGCGTGCCGCCGAGCTCTACGAGACCGCGTGCGACGGCGGGCTCGCGGATGGCTGCAATCGGCTCGGCAACATCCGCTACAACGGCCTCGGCATCCCGGCGAATCCCGTGGTGGCGGTCGACCTGTTCGCGAAGGCGTGCGACGGCGGCAGCCTCGAGGGGTGCGTGAACCTCGGCGTCGCCGTTCAGCGTGGCGAGGGGACCCAACAGGATCCGGAGCTGGCCGTACAGCTGTACGAGCGGGCGTGCGACAACGGAGAGATGCTCGGCTGCGTGAATCTCGGCAGCATGTATCGGACGGGGAGCGGCGTCGAGCAGGACCCCCGCACGGCGGTCAGCTTCTACCGTCGCGCCTGTGATGCGGGCGAGGCGCTCGGCTGCTTCAATCTCGGTACGAGCTACGAGGGCGGCATCGGCGTGCCGCAGGACGTCGTGACCGCCGTCGCGTCGTTCCAGCGTGCGTGCGCGGCGGGTCTCGAGATCGGCTGTCAGCGGCTCCCTTCGGCCCAGCGCGCGGAGAGCGAGCCGGCCGATTCGAGCGTGGTCGCCACGTTCGGGCGGGTGGCCGACGCCGAGACCGAGGAGTCGATCCGGAACGCGGTGGTCACGTTCCCCGAGCTGGGTATCCGGCTGATCACCGACGGAGATGGTCGGGTCGACCTCCCGGATCTACCCCCGGGACGCCACCTCATCGAGGCCGAGGCGTCCGGTTACGCGGTCACGGAAGGTTATCTGCGTGTCCCGGGCGAGGCGGACTTCCTCGTCCTCCTCGAGCACGCGCTCGTGGCGGATCCGGGTGCCCCCGGGCGCATCGTCGGCCGGGTGACCGACGAGACCGGCGAGCAAGGGCTCTCCGACGTCGACATCAACATCGTGAACCGCCTCACGGGTCGGACGATCAGCAACCAGCAGGGACGCTTCGATCTCTCCGACATCGCGCCGGGCCTGGCGGAGATCCGCTTCGAGCGTCTCGGCTACGAGCCACGCGTCGACTACGTGGTGGTCCATCCCGGGCGCACGATCGACGTGCTCGCCAGCATGTCGACAGAGCCGATCCCGCTCGACCCCATCGAGGTCGTTGCGGTCCGCTCCGAGTACCTGGAGCGAAACGGGTTCTACGACCGTGCGATCCGCAACTGGGGTACGCAGTTCGGCCCGGCCGAGTTGGAGTCGCTCCTGCCCGAGAGGCTCTCGGACCTTATCTACTATGCGAACGGCGTGGTCGTGCAGCAGGGCAACCAGCCCGGGTCCACCGCCAAGGTGATGAGCGTCCGCCGCTACGGAGAGGGCTGTCAGCTCGACGTGTACGTCGACAACGTGCGCCGTCCCGACAGCTACGACTTCAACGAGATCCCGCCCATGCAGGTCGAGGCTCTCGAGATCTATCAGGGTCTGGACACGCCGGTGAACTTCCGGCGCCGGTCCAGCGAGAGCGGATGCGGGGTGGTGCTCATCTGGACGAAGCGGGGCGCGTAGTGCTACGAGCCCCGGCGGGGGGAGATCGGGAAAGGCGACCCGTGTGACGGGGAGCCCGGCGTCGCCCAAAGAGCTCTACGAGTTCGACTTCCTCGTCATCGGGAGTGGGATCGCGGGGCTGTTCTTCGCGATCCGGGCCGCCGAAGCCGGCCGTGTCGGCATCGTCACCAAAAAGCGCGCCGCCGACTCGGCGACGAACTGGGCGCAGGGCGGCATCGCGGCCGTCGAGTCGACCGACGACTCGTTCGAGGAGCACGTCCAGGACACTCTGCGCGCCGGTGCGGGGCTCTGTGACGAGGACGTCGTGCGCTTCGTCGTCGAACGCGGCCCGAAGACGATCGATGCGCTCCTGTCACTCGGTGTGGAGTTCGATCGCGCCACGGAGCCGGGCGCGACGAGCGAATTCGAGCTGGGACGCGAGGGTGGACATTCGCAGCGGCGCATCCTGCACAGGGCCGATGCGACGGGTCGGGAGATCGAGCAGTCTCTGCTGGCCCGCGCGCACGCGCATCCGAACATCGAGCTCTTCGAGAACCACTGCGCCGTCGATCTACTGACCTCGAAGCGTGCGGGCGTCGCCGGACACAACCGTGCACTCGGCGCATACGCGCTCGACTCGCTCACCGGTCGGGTGGACCGGATGCTCGCCCCCATCACGCTGCTCGCCACCGGCGGGGCCGGCAAAGTCTACGTCTACACGACGAACCCCGACATCGCGTCGGGTGACGGGATGGCGATGGCGTACCGGGCCGGTGCGACGCTGGGCAACATGGAGTTCATGCAGTTCCACCCCACCTGTCTGTACCACCCCTACGCGAAGTCTTTCCTGGTCTCGGAGGCGGTGCGGGGCGAGGGGGGCATCCTGCGCACGGCGTCCGGCGACGCGTTCATGCCTCGGTACCACGAGCTCGCGGACCTCGCGCCCCGCGACATCGTGGCCCGCGCCATCGACACGGAGCTGAAGCGGTCGGGTGACGACAGCGTCTTCCTCGACGTCACGCACCTGGACGCCGACTTCATTCGGGAGCGCTTCCCGACCATCCACGGCCGGTGCCTGGAGCTCGGCATCGACATGACCACGGAGCCGATCCCGGTCGTGCCGGCCGCGCATTACTGTTGCGGAGGCGTGCGGACGGACCTCCAGGGTGAGAGCGACCTCGAGAACCTGTTCGCGGCGGGGGAGGTCACGTGCACCGGTCTGCACGGAGCGAATCGGCTCGCCTCGAACTCGCTGCTCGAGTCGGTCGTCTTCTCGGACGCGGCCGCGTCCACGGCCGTCGAGCGGCTGGCCGACGTCCAGCGGGTGGATCCTTCGTGCGTTCCACGGTGGCAGGAGGGCTCCGCCACCGAGAGCGACGAGGCAGTCGTGATCACCCAGAACTGGGACGAGATCCGCCGCTTCATGTGGAACTACGTCGGCATCGTCCGCAGCGACAAGCGGCTCGAGCGGGCGCGTCGAAGGATGGAGCTGCTGCGCGAGGAGATCCGCGACTACTACTGGCGGTCCAAGCTGACGCCCGACCTGGTGGAGCTGCGCAACCTGGCGCTGGTCGCCGGGTGCATCATCGAGTCGGCGATGATGAGGAAGGAGAGCCGGGGTCTCCACTACACGTTGGACTACCCCGAGCCGGACGACTCCAAGCCCCCGGCACCGACCCTCGTCAGACGCACCTGAGCCGCCTGGGCCGCACGGCCGTATGATGGGTGCGCGCAGTCCGACCCACGACAGGAGGCTCCAATGAGATCGGGACGCAGGATCGTTCTCGGATTCACGACGTTGGGCTGGATTCCCACCGTGCTTCTCGTCGGGCTCCTGTGGGCATCGGAGTCCCGGGCGGTCCAGGAGCGGACGCCCATCATGGTCACCCGTCTCTATACCGGCGAGGACGGTCAGACCCACGCGGAGCGCTACGAGGTTCCGCTCGGCGAGCAGCGGGGCGCCACCGAGCTATCGGAGCCCGTGGACGTGGAGAGCCTTCAGTTCCGCCGCACGTCGACGGAGTACGACCTGGACTTCCACAACGCACCCCGCCGGCAGTACGTCATCACCTTGAGCGGTGAGAGCGAGGTCGAGCTCGGCGACGGCACGAGGATCCGGCTCTACCCTGGTCACATCCTCCTCGCCGAGGATGTCGAGGGGCAGGGCCACATCTCGCGAGCCGTCGGCGACCGGGACCGCGTCTCTCTCTTCATTCCGCTGGCCGAGCAGTAGAAACCGGACGGCCCGCCCGGTCGGGATGACCGGGCGGGCCGCATTGCCTTTCGTGGGAGTCGGTCGGCTACGCTCCGGTCCCGGCCATGATGTCGTCGTGGTTGAACTCGAAGAACTCCTCGACGCTCGTCGGAGCGTGTCCGGTCAGCTGCTGCACGGCATCGCTCACGATCTGATACGACGGATCGCTCAGCAGGCCACCGTCGGAGGGTGAATCTGCATCGACCACCCGGACGGAGAGACCCGTCACCTCGGTCAACGCGGTGGCGATGTCCTGGGGCCGCACGACCGCCGGTCCCGTGATGTCGTAGGCCTGGTTGTCGTGGCCGTCCGTCGTGAGCACGGCCGCCGCCGCGTCCGCGCAGTCGTACCGCGTCACGTACGAGGCCCCGTACTCCGAGCGCTCCACCCGCCCGTCGACGATCATGTCCATCGCCCGGGTCAGGAGCGGATCCATGTAGAGGGAGTTCCGCAGCATCGTCCACGCCACTCCGCTGTCCATCAGGAACTGCTCGGTGGCCTTGTGGTCGGCGGCGAGCGGCGAGTCGTTGTCGGGCGCGTTGATCAAGGACGTGTAGGCGATGTGCTGCACGCCCGCAGCGACCGCCGCGTCGATGGCGTTCTTGTGCAGCTGGGCACGGTTCTCGCCGACGCCGGTGTTGATGGAGATCAGGAGCATCCGGTCACCGCCCTCGTACGCCGCGGGTAGGGACTCGGGCTGCGTGAAGTCTCCGAAGCGCGTGCTGGCGCCCATCGACGCGTACTGCTCGAGCTCGTCGGGTGTGCGGCTGACGAGGATGAGCCGCGACGCGGGGACGCCGCGCTCGAGCAGCGCTTCGACGACCATCTCACCCAGCTGTCCGGACGCGCCGGACACGATGATCATGTCGCCGTCCTGCGCGGCGGGGGCCTCGGTCTGAGCCGGCGCCTCTCCCTCGGGAGCGTCCGACCCACCGCCACAGGCTGCGAGCACCAGTGCGGCCGCGAGCGCGAAAGGCAGCGCTCTGCGGTCGTCGAACCGGACCAGCCTCCGGATCGTGCTTGCCATCATATACCTCCATACCCTCCGTTGTCAGTGACGCGGAATCGCGCTCCCGTGCTTCTCCAGCCAGCGCGAGAAGGTCTGGAGATCGGGATTGAGCCTCCGCGCGACGTCCCCGTCTCGGGCAGCGAGACGGCCCCGAACGTCGTGCTCGAACTGCATGATGTTGCCCAGATCTGCGGCTCCTGGGAAGCCCAGTATCGTCCAAGACACCCGACGCACCGGCAGCGTTGGCGCAACGGCGCTGCGGTCACCCCTCGGGGTGAGCCGATCGCCTCGCGGCCGTGACGAATCGCTTCGATTTCGGTCGCGAGGTTGTTGGAGCTTCGTCGCTCGTTTGTCTCATACGCGTCATAAGCTTCGTGGCGGGATTCGACAGCGACCCGCCGCGAGACGCCATGCGCATCGCCTTCACCATCCAGGGGCAGGGACGGGGCCACCTCACCCAGGCCATCGCCGCCTCCGAGATCCTCACGGACGCGGGCCACGAAATCGTGGCGGTGGCCGCGGGGAGCGACCCGGGGAGGAACGACCTTCCGGAGTCGTTCATGGACGCGTTCTCCGTCCCGGTGACCGTGCTGGCCAGCCCCGGCTTCGTATTCAAGGACGACCGCGGCGTCGACTTGCTCGGGACGCTCGCGAACGGCGTCGTACACCTGCCGCACTGGTGGCGCAGCTTGCGAGCTCTCCGCCGGCTCCTCGACGAGACGCGCCCCGACGTCGTCATCAACTTCTTCGAGCCCCTGACGGGTGTTCTTCAGGCGCTCAGGCCCCTGAGGGTGCCAGTGTTGTCGGCCGCACACCAGTTCGCCCTCCTTGGACCCCGGCACGGGGCACCGGCCACGAGCCCGGTGGCTCCCCTCTGGCTTCGCGCCTTCATCCAGCTCGTCGGGTTCCGGTCACGGAAGCTCGCGCTCTCGTTCCGGCCGGACGGGGCACCGACCGACGTCCGGGATCCCGTGATCATCTTTCCGCCCCTTCTTCGGAAGCACCTGCTGCAGTTGGAGCCGACGCACGGCGACTACGTACTCGTGTACGTGGCCACACACGGCTACGGCGAGCTGGTTCGAGCGTGGCATGTCGAGCACCCGGACGTGTCCCTCCACTGCTTCTACGGGCGGCCCGGCGCACCCGCAGTCGAGACGGTGGACGCGACCCTCACGTTTCACCAGTTGGATCCCGAGGCATTCCTGGAGGCGATGGCCGGGTGTCGCGCGGTGGTGTGCACGGCGGGCTTCGAGTCGATCTGCGAGGCTGCGTATCTGGGTAAGCCCGTGCTGATGATTCCGCTCGAGAACCACCACGAGCAGGAGCTGAACGCCCGGGACGGCGAGGCCTCGGGGGTTGCCATCGGGCATCCGACGTTCGACCTGAATGCGCTCGAGCGCCTGCCGGACCACGCCGACAACGAGTGGTTCCGTGATTGGTGCCGGGGAGCCCCCGGATCCCTCCTCTCCACACTGGATCACATGGTGCAACGGCCGGACGTCCCGGAGGCGGCGAAGCGCTCCATCGCATGATCATCGAATCGTTACAAAACTGAGTGGTTTTCCGGTCCCGCCTCTGGTACCGTCAGGATATGAAGGGAAGCAGCGTTCCGCAGGATCAATACCGGCAGAGGTCGCAGATGTCGTCCGTTGTCAGGCTGGGTCGTCCCACCAAGGTCGAGGTCGACCTGAGCGTCGTTCCCCGTGAGGTCACCGAGGAAGACACGCAGATATACCGCGACCTCGTCTCCACGGAGCTGACTCCGGAGCAGATCAAGCAGATCGAAGAGCCGCCCCGCACCTACGAGCGGCAGAGGGAGGTCCTCGCAGTCCATTGGCACCAGGAGTTCGTGCCGCTCCAGCACGTTCGGACCAGGGTTCGCAAGCTGTTCCCCAACCGCGAGACGGAGCTCATCATCCCGACGCAGCACAACGTGCTGAGCACCTGGGACGGGTACACCGGCGTCGAGGTGGACTGCTACTCCGCCGGGTTCAACAGGAAGGTCCAGTTCCTGATCCACTTCTCGAACGAGCGGATCGAGGGGAAGGGCGACGTCTTCCGGGCGATGCTCGACCACACGTTCAAGTACCGCTCGAGCCAGCTCTTCGAGTTCCTGGACACGCTGCAGAACCCGCGCTTCCAAGAGCGGGTCGACGAGGCCGCCGCGGCGACGTGGACCGACGAGGATACGGTCGAGTTCGCTCGCATCCACGCGGCCCGGCTCCAGGAGATGATCGAGCAGGGCTTCCGGGTGACGCCGCCCGAGATGATCAAGAACAAGCTCTTGCGGAACTACATGGACCGCTGGCGCGAGACCTACGGCGACCCGCTCGTCGACCACGTGCAGGTCTTCCTGAAGGCATTGAAGGGCATCGTGAAGCGCAACTTCGCCCTGGACTACTTCTACCGCTCAGAAGAAGTCATCGAAGAGGTCCGGGCCCTCGGTGGATGCATCGTGATTCCGCACCCCGAGCAGTTCTGGCCGGTGCTCCTGGACGACCTGGACATCGATGGTATCGAAGTCTGGAATCCGCAGTCCTTCGAGTACACCGCATTTCTGATCGACGTCGTCAATCGCAGGAACAGTACCCGCCAGGGGTCGGACCGGCCGGTCCTCATCACGATGGGTGACGACTGTCACATGGGCGAGAAGGTCAAGGAGCCCAGACATCAGGATCCGGAGAAGGCGGGGCGGGAGATTGGCGTCCAGCCTCCCTGGGATGACCTGAACATCCGCAAGCCGCTCATCGTGGCCAAGGCCGACCGGGCAAATCTCATCCGCGAGTACCGCGCCCGACTCGCCTGAAGTCCCCCCACTCCCCCCCGGATCATGGCAAGCACCAGTCGCAGTGGAGAGTTTGCGCACGACTCCCTTCAGGACACGAACAGCATCGGAAAGTACCTGGAGGCGTTGGCCGAGGGATTCCGCTCGGGAACGCTCCAGTTCTCCTCGGGCAAGAAGGCGATACGGCTGAGGCCCACGGGGCTGCTGGAGCTCAATCTGAAGGCGAAGCGGAAGGGCGGAGAGGCCCGCCTCCAGATCGAAGTAGCATGGAAGGAGCCGAAGCGCCGGACGAAGTCCACGACGCCCCCCTTGAAGATCCAGACCGGGAAGAGTGAGTAGTCCGCTTCCGCTCGACGAGGAGCTGAAGCGGAAGTTCCACTTCCTGGTCCTCGAGGTCATCAAGCAGGTCGGCAGCTCGTCCCGGTTTCTCGGTGGCGAGCCGGACGTCGAGCCCGACCGTCTCGCCAGCCGGGACGACTACATCGACCACCTGCGCACCCAGATCGAGAACAAGGTCTTCGCGCTCCTCCGCCAGCCGGGCCGCATCGAGAAGCCCACGGTCGACTTCCTGAGGGCCACCACCACGGTCACCAGCAACCTGGAGCGCATCGCGGACCACGCGGTCAGCATCGTCGACCAGGGGTCGCGTCTGACGTGCGCGAGCTTCATCGACGGGTATGAGCCGGAGCCCTTCTACGACGTGATCTTCCGCTCGCTTCGAGAGGTCGTGGGCGCGTACGAGAACATCGACACCGAGGCGGCGGTGCGCATCGCCGACGGCGAGCTGGAGCTCGACGAGCTGTACGCCGAGCGGACCGAGCGCATCCTGAGGGACCTGGAGGGCGGAGGTGACGTCAGGGACCTTGTCACGTCGCTGCTCATCTTCCATTACCTGGAGCGCATCGGCGACTGCCTGCAGAACATCGGCGAGGCGATCATCTCGGCCGAGGTGGGGGAGCGCATGAAGATGCGGACCTACAGGGAGCTCGCGGGCTCCCTCGAACGGAAAGTCGGCGGCGCCGCGATGGACGAGGTCCAGTTCGAGGGTGTGTGGGGGACGCGCAGCGGCGCTCAGATCGGCAAGGTGAAGGCGACGGGGCTCGAAGCCGTCGGCGGAGACGGCGAGGCCATCTTCAAGCGGGGCGACCCCAGGAAGCTCAGGAAGGAGCGGGACGCCATGAACCGATGGTCTTCGGTCGCCCCCGGACTCGCGCCTCTCGTGCTCAGGTACAAGGAGGCGGAGCGCGACTCCATGCTGGTGGAGTACCTCGAGGGTCAGACGCTCCTCGAGATCGTGCTCCACGCCAAGCCGGCGCAGGTACGGCACGTCATTCAGCGCGTGCAGGAGACTCTGAAGAGGATCTGGCTCGACACCAAGGAGGACGAGCCGATCTATCCCCGCTTCCTCAAGCAGTTGGAGGCTCGTCTCGAGGACGTGTACGCGGTGCACCCCTATTTCCGTAGGGAGGAAGAGGAGATCAGCGGGCTGCATGTCGCGACGCTGGGAGAGCTCCTGGAGGCGAGCCGGCACCTGGACGACGAGCTGTGCGCTCCGTTCAGCATCTTCGGGCACGGCGACTTCAATCTGGACAACATCATCTACAACCAGTCCAGGGACTCCGTGCACTTCATCGACCTGTACCGGTCGAAACGGATGGACTTCGTACAGGACGTCTCGGTCTTCCTGATGTCGAACTTCCGCATTCCGGAGTTCCGCCCCCGGCGCCGGGCACAGATCAACCGGGTGATCGAGATGCAACTGGACTTCGCGCGTCTATTCGCCGCCGACCAGGGCGACCGCACGTTCGAGGCGCGACTGGGGCTGGGCCTCGTGCGCTCCCTGGTATCCTCGACGCGCTTCGACATCCGCCGCTCATTCGCCGACGAGATGCTTCGCAGGGCGCTCTACCTCCTAGAGCGGCTCTCCTCGGTCCGAGAAGGAGACTTCGACGCGTTCAAGCTCCCGCAGGACGTCCTCCTCTACATCCCGCCGGTGGAGCAGTGACTCGCATCGGGGTGGTGGGCAACCCGGGTCGATGGTCGTCGGAGCATCTCAATGACACCGCGGCTCGCCTGGCGGGCGCGAGCGAGCTGCTCGACCCTGAGCGCTTGTCGTTCGACGCGGTCGACGGCAGGGTGTACGCCGGCGAGGTCGACTGCCACGCCTTCGACGCGATCATCCTCAAGAAGATCGGCGCAGGATATCGCCCGGAGTACGCATCCCGGCTGGAGCTCTTGCGCTACCTGCAGGAGAGCGGCGTGCCGGTCTACTCCGATCCGACGCGCATCCTGAGGGTCATCGACAGGCTCGCGTGCACGGTGACGCTCGCCGCGCACGACATCCCCATGGCGCCCACCGTGGTGACCGAGGATCTGGACGAGGCCGCCGCAGCCGTCGAGCGCTTCGGCTCGGTGGTGGCCAAGCCGCTCTACACCAGCAAGGCCCGCGGGATGGAGCTGATCGAAGCGGGTCCCGTCGCTCGGTCCGCGCTCGAGCGCTTCCGCCACGCGGGAAATCCGGTCATGTACCTCCAGCAGAAGCTCGAGCTCCCCGGGCAGGACCTCGGGGTCGTCTTCCTCGGCGGCGAGTACGTGACCACCTATGCGCGCACCGGACGGGCGGGCTCTTGGAACACCTCGGTCCTGGGGGGAGGACGATACGAGCCATACGATCCTCCGAATGACATCATCGAGCTCGCGCGCAGGGCGCAGGCACCTTTCGGGCTCACGTTCACGTGCGTGGACGTCGCCGAGACGACGCTGGGTCCGGTGGTCTGGGAGGTTTCGGCCTTCGGCGGGTTCCGGGGTCTACAGGAGGCCCGCCAGATCGACGCCGCCGAGCTTTACGTGCGCTTCGTGATGGAGTGCATTGGCCAGAAGGCACACGCGTGAGCGCACAGGAGAGCGCTGCCGTTCTCGCCGCCGAGCTTCTTCGCGGCCGCTCCGTCGAGCACGTGCTCCGGCTCGCCGTGGGAGGCTGTCGGATCGACGTCGAGACGGACGACGAGGGTCTGCTGGCCAAGCTCGACCGCTATTTCCACGAGCAGCGCTCAGACGACGCGACCACCCCCGATTTCCGGATCTTGGCTGTGGAGGCTCCCCCCGCTGAGCTCGGTATCGACTGGTCGGTGAAGCAGCCCGATCCCGGGAAGACCAAGATCAAGGAGGAGTGGATCGACCTGCCGGACGGCCGCGTAGTCCGCAAGCGCCTCACCGGAATGATCTTCGTCTTCGGAGGGGATCTCCACCTGGCGTTCGGGCCGTGCCTGGAGAACGACAACCAGGTCATCAACTTCGTGAACAACCGCTACATGCAGTGGCGGCTCTCGCAGGGCTATTTGCTGGCACACGCCGGCGCCGTCGCCGAGTCGGGCCGCGCGCTGGCTCTGTGCGGGAGGTCCGGGGCGGGCAAGTCGACGATCGCGTTGCGTCTCGTCGCCGAGGGGCTCGACTTCGTGAGCAACGACCGGCTTCTCTTCAAGAGGTCGGGGAGCGGCGTGGAGGTGCACGGGATTCCCAAGCATCCCCGAGTGAATCCGGGCACGATCCTCTCGAATCCGTTGCTCGAGCACATGATACCCCCGGCGGAGCGGGAGCGGCTGCGAGGGCTGCCGCACGACGAGCTGCGGGACCTCGAGGACAAGTACGACGTCCTGATCGACGAGGTATACGGGCCGGGCCGGTTCCGAATGCAGGCGGACTTGGCGGCTCTGGTCGTCTTCAACTGGACCGGCGACGGCCCCGCCATGTCCTCCCTGATCGACCTCGGTGACCGGATCGAGCTCCTGCCGCTCATCGCCAAGTCTCCGGGCCTCTTCTACGAGCCGGATCTCGAGGCTCCGACCGATCTGGGCGACGAACGATATCTGGAGGTCCTCCGGGACGTGCCCGTCGTCGAGATCACGGGTCGGCAGGACTTCGACGCGGCCCAGCGGCTCTGCCTCGAGGCCTTGAAGCTCAGGCCCTCCGCGCTTGGGTAGCGACCCGACCGTCCGGGTCTCGCGCGCCGCCCGGATTCCGGACTCGATCCGACTCGCGCGCTTCCGACATGCGCCGGAGCTCGGGGCCAGGGTCCTGTTCTTCAGCGGTGGCACCGCCCTGCGGGGAGTGAGCCGGTGTCTGGTCGACTACACGCATCATTCCCGGCACCTGATCACCCCGTTCGATTCCGGGGGGAGCAGCGCGCACCTGCGGCGGGCGTTCCGCATGCCGGCCGTCGGGGACCTGCGCAACCGCCTCATGGCGCTCGCGGACCAGTCGGTGCTCGGGAACCCGGAGATCTATCACCTGTTCGCCTTCCGCTTCCCGAAGGAAGCTTCGGACAGCGATCTGCGATCCTGGTTGTCGGGAATGGTGCGTGGGGTCGATCCTCAGATCAGGGCCATCCCCGAGCCCATGCGCTCCATCATCACGAGCCACCTCGGGTTCTTCCAGGAGGCGATGCCCAAGAGCTTCGACCTGGCCGGCGCGGCCATCGGCAACCTGGTGCTCGCCGGCGGATACCTGAATCAAGGCAGGAAGCTCGATTCGGTGCTGTACCTCTTCTCGCAGCTCGTCGAGGTCCGCGGAGTGGTGCGACCGGTGGTCGACCGCAATCTGCACCTGGTCGCGCACCTCGAGGACGGCACCACGATCGTGGGACAGCATCTCATGACGGGAAAAGAAGTGCCCCCGTTGGACAGCCCCGTCATCGAGCTGCACGTGACGAAGTCGCTGAGCGATCCGGTCCCGTACCGACCGCGCATCGGTGAGGCGGTGGACGACCTCATTCGCACCGCGGACCTGATCTGCTATCCGATGGGCTCCTTCTACACGAGCATCGTCGCGACCCTGCTGCCGGAGGGCGTTTCGGACGCGATCGCGGCCACGGACGTTCCGAAGGTCTACGTGCCCAACCCGGGGCGGGACCCGGAGGAGCTGGGCATGGGCCTGCTGGACAAGGTGCGGACACTAGAGCGCTACCTGACCGAGGGCGTGAGTGGGCGGGTGGCCGGGTCGCTGCTCGACATCGTCCTGCTCGACCGTGGCGCCGCCGGGGTGACGCTGAAGGAGATCCGGCAGGTCGAGAAGCTCGGCGTGCGCGTGCTCGACGTCCCACTCGTCTCCGACGAGCAGCCCCCGATGATCGATGATCGAAGGCTCGCCGAGGCGCTCCTGTCGCTCGCCTGAGCCCGCCGCCGAACCGGTCCGCGCTCGCGGATTGGTTGTTACAGAATCGCTATGGCGCCGTCACAGCCGACCCTTCAGCTTTCGTATCCCAGTCGCACCCCGCAGGAGGCAGGAGAAGTCATCATGAGCAGCTCGAACGGTGAGAAGAAGAGCGCGGCTTTCGAGGGTCAGGTCGAGCTGGCCGGCGCCCTGGAGTACCTCAAGTCGCTGCACGCGGCGCTGAAGAAGGGCACGGCGTACGTCCAGAACGGCGCGGAGGTCGTGGTGCTCCAGCCCGAAGGCCCGGTCACGCTGACCATCGAGGCGAAAGCCAAGAAGGACAAGCAGTCCATCAAGATCGGCCTGCAGTGGGAGACGTCCGAAGAGGTGCCCGACGCCGAGTCGATTCCGTTCACGATCTCCGACAAGGAGCCGGAGCTCGTGAGCGTCATCGAGGAAGAGTAGCTCCCTCCGACATCGGGGAGCGGCACCCGAGGGGCCCGGAGGCTAGTCGAGCACTCCGGGCCCCTCGTCACGTCCGCCGCCGGCGTCCGGCTCGACGTGGACCAGCGCGTCCAGGATGGGAAGCTCGGAGTGGAGGAGCCGGTCCTTCACACGGTGTCCGAGCCTGTGTCCGGCCCGGACGGTGAGCTCGCCGTCCACGACCACGTGGATGTCGACGAGGTAGACCAGGCCGCTCCTCCTCACGCGAAGCTCGTCGACACCTTCCACCCCTTCCACGCCCGCCGCCAGCGCCCGTACTCGGTCCTGGACCGCCGCGGGGGCGGTCACGTCCAGCAGCTCGCTCAGGCCCGTCCGGAACAGCCGGACCCCGTTCCAGGCGATCACCGCGCAGGCGACCAACGCCGCCCAATCATCCGCCCGCACCCACGCGTCCCCACCGATCAGGGATATGGAGATGCCGATGAAGGCGGCCAGTGACGTGAGCGCATCGGCACGGTGGTGCCAGGCATCCACCTCGATCGCCTTGCTCCCGATCTTGCGGCCCCTGTGCAACAGCCAGCGATATGTGCCCTCTTTGGACACGAGGACGATGACCAGCACGACGAGCGTGAACGGCTCGGGCGCAGCCTGGGGCGACACGATCTCGTAGGTGGCGCCGGCCGCGATCCCCACGGCCGCCAGGAGCAGCACCGTGGCCACCGCGAGCGCCGAGAGTGACTCTGCTTTGCCGCGCCCGTAGGGGTAGGCGTCACTCGGACCGGCCGCGCTCAGTCGTAGGCCCCCGAGGACGAGGAGGCCGCTGAAGAGGTCGAGCACCGACTCGACGCCGTCGGCGATGAGCGCGTAGGAGTCGCCCAGGATGCCGGTTCCGATCTTCAGCACGGCGAGCGCCGCGCTGACCAACAGCGCGACCGCCGTGGCCCGCGCGCCTTCGACATAGGCCTCTCGTACTTGCTCGGCTGTCGGCCGTGGCCGGCTGAGCGCGTGGGGAGACATGGCCTCTCGGTTTCGGGGTTCGCGGTGCACCCGTCGGCCGAAAGCTAGCGGACTCGGAACGGCGCCGCGCGGGGTGCAACCGGGGTCGGCACGCCCCCGCAGAGCATGCAAACGGGCCGATGACCGGTCACTGCGCCGACACCGTAGGGGATCGCGGTTACGCAGTCGTTACACAGACCGTCGGGTCTCGTTACCGCCCCGAAGTACGGTTGTGTCGTAAGCCCCTCAAACTCCGATCCAGTCGCAGCGGCGGCGGGCGATCAACTCGCCCGTCCGAGGCAACATCCTGGATCGAGGACGAGGGTCACACGGACTCCAGTCCCGGCTGCCAGAGCGGCCGACCGGGAGAGAGTCCTGGATCACGGGATCGATCTGAGAAATGAATCGAGTTCAAGCACGTAGACTGCTGGTTCTGGCGCTGGTCGCCATCGCGGCGCCCATGCAAGCCCTCCAGGCTCAGGAAGGAGAGACCGGCAGAGTCATCGGCCGGGTCCTCGACGCGGAGTCGGCCAAGCCGCTGAGCACGGTGCAGGTCTACATCGACGACGGAAGCATCGGGACGCTTTCGGACCTCAACGGGCGATTCGTGATCGACCGCGTTCCCAGCGGACGAGTGAGCGTGACTGCTCAGATCATCGGCTACGGCACCAAGACGATCACCGACCTCGATGTCGAGCCTGGCCAGGCGGTCAACGTCGACATCACGCTCGAGACCTCCGCGGTAGAGCTCGACGCTGTCGTCGTGACCGCCGAGCGTGAACGGAGCTCGCAGGTCTTCCTTCTCGATGAGCGTAGGACCTCGACCGCGATGGTCGAGGCCGTGGGCGCGGTCGAGATCAGCCGCCGGCCAGACTCCGACGCGGCAGATGTCGCGCAGAGGATGACCGGAGTGACGGTCACCGACGGCAAGTACGTGTTCGTACGCGGGTTGGGCGAGCGGTACTCGCAGACCACCCTCAACGGCTCGTCGCTGCCCAGCCCGGAGCCCGAGCGCGAGGTGGTGCCGCTCGACCTCTTTCCCTCGGGCTTCCTGGAGTCTCTGGAAACCCAGAAGTCCTACACGGCCGACCTGCCGGCGGACTTCTCCGGCGGCTCGGTGAAGATCGAGACCAAGGACTTCCCCAACCGGCTCACCGTCCGGCTCGGGGTATCCTCCAGCTTCAACACGTCGAGCCAGTTCCACGATGGCTTCCTGAACTACGTCGGCGGAAAGCGTGACTTCCTGGGCTTCGACGACGGGACGCGCGATCAGCCGGACGTCGTCACCCAGCTGATGGGCGACCCCTCGAGCGGCCAACGCCTTCCGGCCGATGCGAACCAGCGGATCGCGATCGGGCAGGCGTTCCAGCAGCTCGGTCAGGGGTTCACCCCGCGCAGCGGTGACACGCCGCTCAACCGGAGCTTCAACCTGTCGATCGGGGCTCGCAGCGACATTTTCGACGAGGGTGAGGTCGGCTACTTCCTGGCCGGCAGCTACAGCGATTCGTACGCCCTCCGCGAGAACGAGATCGAGCGGAAATGGCGTGTCTCGGCCTTCAACCCGGACACGCCGGAGAACCTCCGACAACCCAACGTCGACTACGCGTTCACTCGGGGCACTCGGAACGTGGGCTGGGGCACGGTCGGCAACCTCACGTTCAAGCCGAATCGCGATCAGAAGATCAGCCTCCGGACCACGATCAACGTGAGCACCGAGGACGAGGCTCGGAGGTACGAGGGCCCGAACCGAGAGGACATCGGCGCGACGGTCCGCTCAGACCGTCTTCGATTCGTCTCCCGCGTCATGTTCTGGAGCCAGCTGTCCGGCGAGCATGCGCTGTTCGGCACCCGCCTGACCTGGCGCGCCGCCGGCGCCCGCGCGACTCGGAACGAGCCGCTCCTTCGCGAAGCGGTCTACATCGAGGACGACGGCGTCTTCACCCTCCTCCCGATCGGCGAGTCGGGCCGGTACCTCTGGAGCGACCTGACCGACGACGACTTGAGCGGCGCGGTCGACTGGGAGATCCCGGTCGACATGCTCGTCGACGGTGCCACCGTGAAGGTCGGCGGTGCCTACCGGAACCGGAGCCGTGACTTCGCGGCGCGTCGCCTGAACTGGCGCTTCCTCGGCAACACGGTCCAGGACCTGGACCAGGCGCTCAGCACGGCCACCATCGTCGACCAGGTCCGCAACCCGGGCGAGTTCGCCATCGACGAGGTCGTGGAGCCGGGTGATCTCTACGGCGCCACCGACGAGCGCATGGGCGGTTACGGTCAGCTGACGGTTCCGTTCGGGAATCTGGAGGCCATCGCGGGGCTGCGGGTCGAGAGCTACTCACTCGGTTTGGACTCGCGTGGGTCGACCTTGCAGGACGTGAGCCAGGTCGACCTCGCACCGTCGCTCAACCTGATCTTCAAGCCGCGGGCCGACGTCCGGTTCCGGGGCGCGATCAGCCAGACCGTCGACCGTCCCGAGTTTCGGGAGCTCGCACCGTTCCAGTTCACGGAAGCGACGAGCCTCCGGCAGCTGTACGGCAACCCCGAGCTGATCCCCGCCACGATCCTCAACACGGACCTGCGGGCCGACTGGTTCCCGCAGCCGGGCGAGATCATCTCGATCGGCGGCTTCTACAAGCGGCTCGAGAATCCCATCGAGCAGGTGTTCCTGGCTGCGGCTTCGGACGCGTACTCGTTCCAGAACGCGGAGCGGGCGGAGATCCGGGGGATCGAGCTCGACGTCCAGCTCTCGCTGGCGAGGCTGGCCAACATGCTCGACGGCCTCTCGATGCAGACCAACTACTCGTGGATCAACTCGCAAGTCACGGTCCGTCAGGGCACCGGCGGCTTCGAGCCCACGAATCTCGATCGTCCCCTCGAGGGACAGGCTTCGTACGTCCTGAACGCGGGCCTGAACTACGCCACGTTCTCGGGCCTCGAAGCCGGCGTCTTCTTCAACCGCTTCGGCAAGCGCCTCACGGCGGCCGGCGGCAGCGGCATCCCCGACCTCTACGAGAAGCCGAGGAACTCCCTGGACGCGTCGTTTGGATTCCCGATTCCGACGGCCAGTGGAGCCCGCGTGAAGATCAGTGGCAGCAACCTGCTGGACTCCGAGTACCGCTTCGAGCAGAGCGCGAACGGGATCACTCAGGTCCAGCAGCTCTATACGGTCGGCCGGACGTTCTCGGTCGGCCTGTCGTGGGAGTTCTAGTCGTGCGCAAGGGAGTCCGCGTCAGGTGCGGCATCTCGTTGGCGGCGCGGTCTCCCGACTCTGTTACCCGCACCGATTTGGGAGCGAGAACCACTATGAAGTTCAGCAGACTCTGCGCCGCGCTTATGATCGCAGCCGTCGGCCTCACGGCCTGCGGCGACGACAGCCAGACGCCCAGCCCTCCAGGGGCACCTAGCGGCATCACGATGACCCCGAACGGGACGACGATCACGGTGACGTGGACTGCCGGGTCTGGAGCGACGTCCCACCGTGTCACCCTTTCGACGCCGGGCGAGACCGACCGCACCGAGACGACCGCCGACGCGGCGACGACGACCGTCGAGTTCACCGGTCTCACGCAGGGCTCGACCTATGCGGCCCTCGTGGTCGCCATCAACGGCGACGGTGAGACCGCCGGCGCAATCAAGACGGCCATGATCGATCCGGCCGCGCCGACATACGTCGACGTAACGGAGGACATTCTCTCGGACAAGACGTGGACGTCCGACAAGGTGTGGCGGATCACGAAGCCCATCTTCGTGGGCGTCGACTGCGGCACCGACGGCGCGGATCCGGACTGCGTGTCCGCGACCCTGACGATCGAACCCGGCACGACCGTGGTCGGCCAGACGAACCTCTCGCAGGGCGTGCGGGGTGCGTACCTGGTGATCAGCCGAGGGTCCAAGATCATCGCCGACGCCACCGGTGCGGACCGCCCCCCGACGGCGGCCGAGGTCATCGTGTTTACGTCCGACAAGCCCAAGGGTCAGCGCGCTCGCGGTGACTGGGGCGGCCTGGTCATCAACGGACGGGCTACGACCAATGCGGGTGTGGAGGCCGAGGGTGAGGGCGACTCCGGCTTCTACGGCGGCGACGACGACGAGGACGACTCCGGTATCATTCGCGGTGTCCGCATCGAGTTCGCCGGTGACCGCGTCACGCCCACGGACGAGCTCAACGGTCTCGCGCCGCAGGGCGTTGGCTCCGGCACGACCGTCTCCTACGTGCAGGTCCACTACAACGTCGACGACGGCACCGAGCCGTTCGGCGGCACGGTCTCCATGGACCACGTGGTGCTCACAGGTATCGGTGACGACACGCTCGACGGCACGGACGGATGGCGGGGCTGGATGCAGTTCGTGGTGGGTCAGCAGCGTGGCGACGAGGCCGACAACGGCATGGAGATCTCCAACGACGGTCAGGACTCCGACGCCTCGCCGAAGTCCACCGGGGTCATCGCCAACGCGACGATGATCGGCGCGGGCAACCAGGCCGGCGAGATCGGCCTTGCCGCCAACGGTGACCGAGGTGTCCAGTTCCGAGAGGCGTCTCACCACCGGGTGTACAACTCGATCTTCCGCGACTTCGGTGACGCCGGGTTCTGCGTCGAGAACGCGGGTACCGTGGCGAACGCCGACAATCGTCTCGCTCCGTCGACCGATCCGCAGACGACGATCTCCTTCGAGAGCAACGTCCTTTGGAACAACGCCGCCGCGGACGACGACGACCTCAACTTCGAGGGATGCGACGGCTACACTACCGCGGAGAACAAGACGTTCTTCGAGACCGCCGGCTTCAACAACATACTTGCCGATCCGCTGCTCGCCGCGACGTACAACACGTTCGGGACGCAGTCGGCTCCGCCGGAGATCATCGCCTCGGCGGCGCCGACCGGCTACACGGCGTTCGATCTGACCTCGCTGACGGTCGACGACGTGAACCTCTTCGATCCGACGGACGGCCGCACGCTGGTCGACACCGACTACCCGGGCGCGGTCGAGCCCGGGACGGCTTTGGGCGATGCCTGGTACAACGGTTGGACGGTCTGGACGGTGGACGGCTCGGATTCACGGGCCAACCACCTGGGCAACTAGGAAGGCAGGTGATCAGGGAGATGCTTCCCTCGATCAAGACGTACGGCGGGTGGCACGGGCTTCGCGCCCGTGCCACCCTCGCGCGCCGGGGCGTGGCTGCGCTTCTCTCGCTTTCTCTGCTGACCGGATGCGCCCCCGATACGCCGCTCGAGAACGCGGCCGGTTCCCCTGAAGCGCTGGTGGAATCGGTCCTCTCCGCAGTTGCGGCGAAGGACGAGGCGGCGTTGAAGGCGCTGCTCGTCACCCGTGAGGAGTACGAGACGCTGCTGTGGCCCGAGATGCCGGACAAGGACTACACGCCGTTCGAGTTCGTCTGGAGCCTGGCGCAGACCAACAGCAGGAAGGGAATCAGGCAGGTGCTCTCCTCGTACGGGGGGCTTCGGCTGGAGCTCGTGTCCGTCGAGTTCCCCGAGGATCCGGAGGTCTACGAGAGCTTCACGATGAGGCCGGGAGCACGCGTGGTCGTTCGCAGACCCGACACCGGGGAGGAGGGGGTACTCCCCACGTTCGACGTCTTCGTCGAGTACGGTGGCGGGTGGAAGCTTCTCAACTACGACGAGCTATAGGCTCAATCGGAAAGTGAACGTCACAGAGCTGAGACGGGTTACCGTACCGTTACAACGACGCAGCGGATCCGATACGACGCCCGGGTATCTCTCGTGGAGATGACCGGAATCGGCCGGGCATCTATGTTTCCGAGGGTGGGCAGCAGGCCTTCGGAACGTGACGTCGAGGGCGCCCGCGCCAGGGAGACCATGGAAGCCACGCCGAAAGCCGCCGCTGTCCCGCGGGTCCTGGTTGCAGAGGACGAGCCCGACATCGCCGCGCTCATCGCATACCAGCTGACTCGAGAAGGCTTCCGTGTGGAGACCGCCGGGAGTGGCTCGGAAGCGCTCGACGCCGTGGGCCGCGAGATTCCGGACCTGGTGGTTCTGGACCGGATGCTACCCGGTCTCTCGGGCGATGAGGTGCTCAGGGAGCTCAAGTCCGAGCCCGCGACCGCCAACATCCCCGTGCTCGTGCTCACGGCGCGGCGAGAGCAGGAGGATCGCATCGAAGGGCTCGAGCTCGGCGCGGACGACTATCTCACCAAGCCGTTCAGCCCCCGGGAGCTCGTGCTGCGGGCCCAGGCGATCCTACGCCGGGTGCAGGAGTCCGGGATGACGTCCGGAGGCAGGATCCTCCGCGCGGGTCCCATCCGACTGGACGTCGGGTCCCACCAGACCCTGCTCGACGGTGAGGAGCTCAATCTCACGCCGACCGAGTTTCGACTGCTGCAGGCGCTCATGGAGCGACGCGGTCGCACGCAGAGCCGGAAACAGCTTCTCGAGAAGGCCTGGGACATCGACTCTGGAGCGTCGGATCGCATCCAGACGCGCACGGTCGACATGCACGTACGGCGACTCCGGTCGAAGCTCGGAGAGGCGGGCGACTGGATCCAGACCATCCGAGGCTTCGGATATCGTCTCAAGGTTCCCGACGGGGTCGAATAGCGGCAGACGGGCCGGCCGTTTAGGCTTGTGCCTGGAACACACGTGAACGGTCGGAAGTCCGGCCCCGCCGCAGCGAGCGCCAGAGCCCTCTAGGCCATGCGATTCAGGATCCACCATCCGCTCTTCGCAGGCTTCATCGGCGTGATCGGGCTGCTCGTGCTCCTCGTCGTCATGCTCATCGGGCGGGGGCTCAGGCGCGAGCTGCGGGCGAGCTTTGAATCCGAGCTCGAGCGACACCTGGCGCTCGGCGACGCCATCGTGTCGGCCAGGCGCGACGGAGATCCCCACGAGGTCGCTCGGGAGCTCACGGAGCTCATCGGCTACCGCGTCGCGCTCATCTCCGTCTCGGGCGCGGTGCTCGGCGACTCCTACGTCGAGCCGACCCGCATCGGCGAGTCGGCCAACCAGGGCGACCGGCCGGAGGTGCGGGATGTGCTGTCCGGAGAGCGCCGGGCCGCCTTCGCCGCCCGCTCGGCGAGCCCTACCGGCGTGCTGCAGCTGTTCGCGGCCCGCCTCTCGGAGCTGAACGGACAGAGCATCGTGCTGCGCATCGCCGCGCCGCAGACCGACATCGAGGCGACGGTCGGCCGCGTACAGCGGACCGTAGCCCTCACGGGTCTTCTCGCCATGCTTCTGTCGTTGGTGGCCGCGTACGGAGTCAGCGTCGGCTTCGCGAGGCCCCTGGTCGTGCTCGCCGACCGAGCGCGACGCCTCGCGGAGGGTGACTTCACAGCGACCGTTCCCCACAGCCGCGTGGTGGAGCTGAACGACGTGGCGATCGCCTTCAACCGTCTCAGCGAGGAGCTGAGGGACCGGCTGTCGGACTTGGGACGAGAGCGCGACAGCATGCAGACGCTCATCGATTGCATGGCCGAAGGGGTCGTGGCGCTCACCCGCGACGGTCGTGTCCTGCGGACCAATCGCACGGCTCGAGCGCTCCTCGGGATTCCGGACAGCCCGAGGCTCGCCCCCGTGGGGTCGGTCATCCGCCATCTCGAGCTCCGGGAGGCGCTCAAGGACTCGGTCAAGACGCCCGAGCAATCGAGGGAGATCGAGATTGGCGGGCGTCACATCCTGCTGGCCTCCCGGGCGTTGGACTCGGGCGGTGCGGTGACGACCCTCCTCGACATCACCGACCTCCGTCGCATGGAGCGGGTCCGCAGCGACTTCGTGGCGAACGCATCACACGAGCTCAAGACGCCGCTCACGTCGATCCGCGGGTACGCGGAGGCGCTGGTCGAGGACGATCCGCCCGAGGAAGTGCGCCGAAAGTTCCTGAAGTCGATCCTCAACAACACGCTGCGCCTCCAGCGTCTCGTCGACGACCTGCTCGACCTCTCCCGCCTGGAGTCGGGAGGGTGGAGCGCGAGCCTGGAGGACGTCGACGCCGAGGGGGTCGTGCAGGAGGCGTGGGACCTGGTGGCTCAGCGCGGGGACCGGGATCTGTCGTTCACGATCGAAGGACAATCGGAGGTCCGGGGCGATCGCCGAGGCCTCGTGCAGGTCTTCCGCAATCTACTGGAGAACGCCGTCAGGCACACGGACCCGGGCGGCTCCATCCGGGTGGGCATTCAGCGCTTGGAGTTCGAGACCAAGGACCTGGTCGAGATCGCGGTGGAGGACGATGGGGAAGGAATTCCGGCTCAGGCCCTTTCGCGCATCTTCGAGCGCTTCTACCGGGCGGATTCTTCGCGCGCGAGGGACGTCGGCGGAACGGGGCTCGGCCTCGCCATCGTCAAGCACCTGGTGGGCGCGATGGGTGGGGATGTAGCGGCGGAGAGCGAACTTGGCCGGGGCACGACGATCACCGTCACGCTTCCCGCCGCATGAGCATCGCCGACCCCCATGTTTCCGTTTTGTTACAATTTGATCGCCATCTCGATTCCGGATCGCTCTATGGTTCGGCACGCTATCCGGAGGCAATCGGGCTTCCATGCTCCCCATACCGATGAGAGATCAATCACCATGACCTCCACTCGACCCCTTTCGTTGTCGACCACGGCCCTCGTCCTCCTCTTCGCCGCGTGCGGCGGGGGCAGTGAGGGTGGTGACATGGGAGGGGGCTCCCTCGCCGGTGCCGTGGCGATCGACGGTTCCAGCACCGTGTTTCCGATTTCGGAGGCAGTCGCGGAAGAGTTCCAGATCGAAAACGCCGACGTGCGCGTGACCGTGGGCTTCTCGGGATCCGGCGGCGGATTCAAGCGCTTCTGTGCGGGCGAGACCGACATCTCCGACGCTTCGCGTCCGATCAACGATGACGAGCGGGCGACGTGCGCCGCCGCGGGGATCGAGTTCACCGAGGTCCCGGTGGCATGGGATGGTCTCTCCGTCATCGTGAATCCCGCGAACGACTTCGTGTCATGCCTGACCACCGCGGAGCTCCGCAGGATCTGGGAGCCCGGTAGCACGGTCACGACCTGGTCCGACGTCCGTCCGTCCTGGCCGGCCGAGCCCATCCGGCTCTACGGACCCGGTACGGACTCCGGCACGTTCGACTACTTCACGGAGACCATCAACGGTGAGTCTGGAGCGAGCCGCCCCGACTTCCAGGCGAGTGAGGACGACAACATCCTCGTTCAAGGCATCGCCGGTGATGAGTTCGCGCTCGGCTACTTCGGATACGCCTACTACGCCGAGAACTCCGATCGCCTGAAGCTGGTCGAGGTGGACGGCGGGGACGGCTGTGTCGCTCCGTCGGACGCCACGATCGAGGATGGCTCGTACGCCCCGTTGGCGCGTCCGCTCTTCATCTATGTGAAGCACGCGTCACTGCTGCGACCCGAAGTGCTCGCCTTCGTGCGCTTCTATCTGGAGAACGCTCCTACGCTCGTTCCTTCGACCGGCTATCACGCGCTGTCCGCGGACGAGTACACGGAAGACTTGCGGGTGATGACGGAGGCGGCCGGCGCCGCCGGCTGAGTCGGGCTGACGAAGCTCGAGGTCGACGTGACCGTTCCGCCCGGTGGTACGCCGATCGATCGTGACGCCCTCAAGGCACGGGGCAGTCGCAGGCTGAAGGAAGGTGCCATCAATGCGGCTCTGTTCGCCTGCGCGGCGGCGTCCACGCTCGTCACCCTGGGGGTGGTCGTCGTTCTCGTGCGAGAGAGCATCGGCTTCTTCTCCGAGGTCTCGATCATGGAGTTCCTGACCGATACGCGTTGGGAGCCGATGTTCCAGGAGAAGCACTTCGGGGTATTGCCGCTCCTTTCGGGATCGTTCATGGTGGCCGGCGGGGCGGGCTTGCTCGCCCTGCCGGTCGGCCTTCTCACGGCGATCTTCCTGAGTGAGTATGCCGGCCCGCGCCTGCGGCAGGTGCTGAAGCCGATCCTGGAGATCCTCGCCGGGATCCCGACGGTGGTGTACGGCTACTTCGCGCTGACCTTCGTCACTCCGCTTCTGAGGACGATCCTCCCGGGAACCGAGATCTTCAACGCGGCCTCGGCCAGCGTGGTGGTAGGGGTCATGATCATCCCGACCGTGTCCTCACTCTCGGAGGACGCATTGCGGGCGGTGCCGAGTTCTCTCAGGGAAGGCGCATACGGGCTGGGAGCGACCAAGCTCGAAGTGTCGACGCGGGTAGTCGTCCCCGCGGCCCTGTCCGGCATCATCGCCTCGTTCATCCTGGCGATCTCCCGCGCGATCGGAGAGACGATGGCGGTCACGATCGCCGCGGGTAACCTGCCGAACATGACGCTCAATCCGTTCGAGTCGATCCAGACGATGACGGCGTACATCGTGCAGGTGAGCCTGGGTGACACGCCTCAGGGTACCATCGTCTACCGTACGCTTTTCGCAGTCGGAATGACCCTCTTCCTCATCACCCTGGCCATGAACGTGGTCAGCCAGTGGGTTCTCGCACGCTTCCGGGAGGAATACGAGTGAGCGAAGCGCCGCCTCCGCCGGGAATGAGAGAGACTCCCTTCGATCGCCGTCGCAGGCGGCTCGGCGTCGTCTTCGCCTGGCTCTGCGGGCTCGCCACCTTCGTGGGCGTAGCTGCGCTCGCGGTGCTCCTGATCGACGTGTTGATGGATGGGCTCGGGAGGCTGAGTCTGTCGTTTCTTACGAGCTTCGCCTCACGGTTTCCGGAGCGTGCGGGTGTGAAGGCCGCCCTGGCCGGCTCCGTGTGGATTCTGGGACTGACCGCGCTGGTCGCCTTCCCCGTCTCGGTGGCGGCGGCGATCTACCTCGAGGAATACGCCGGG
>JASFUR010000002.1:0-28338 GCA_050050215.1 Gemmatimonadota bacterium | reverse complement strand
GCGAGAGGGGCGAGCGCAGCGAGCCCAATCCTGCCGGGCGCATAGCTACTCGTCGCCCTTCGGCGTCTTCCCCGGACAACCCCCACGGCTCCACGAGTATCCAAGTAGTACGAATCGTACTACTTGGAGTCCGCACCCATGCATCTCGTTCGCCCGTCGTGGATCGCGCTCGGAGCCCTGAGCGTGCTTGCCGTCCAACCCTCGCGAGTGCGCGCGCAGGCCGCTTCTGCCGCGCCACCTCCCGAACTCCACTTTCGCGGTGAGGCCGTCGAGCTCGGTGGCACCTTCCAGGGCGGCCGCTTCGTCGTCGAGACCCGCATCGGCGACGCGGGCCCGTATCACTTCTTCATCGACACGGGCGCGTCGGCGAGCGTGATCGACGCCGACCTCGCGGACGCGCTGGACCTCGAGGTGACCGGGGCGATGGGCGTCGAAGCG
The DNA here is from genome assembly GCA_050050215.1 of Gemmatimonadota bacterium. Taxonomy (GTDB): domain Bacteria; phylum Gemmatimonadota; class Gemmatimonadetes; order Longimicrobiales; family Gaopeijiaceae; genus UBA2982. Next base: position 27,900 of record JASFUR010000002.1, on the reverse strand, counting down.
CCCGGTGGGCCGCGGCAGGAGTCGAACCGGGTGTTCGTGCCGACGCTGACGGTCGGGGGACTCGAGGTCACGGGGATGAGCCCGGTCGCGCTCGAGCTGCGCGCGCTGACGGGCGGCGTCTTGGACGGCGTCCTGGGGATGGATCTGTTCGGCGAGGTTCTACTCACGCTCGATCCGCGCCGTCAGCGCGCGATCGTGTCGAGAGGTTCGCTCGAGGCGGGCCGGCCTGGCGTGATTCCCATCGAGGACGGTCCTCGCCTCGTCTTCGACGTCGACATCGCGGGTCGACGCGTTCCCATGCAGATCGACACGGGGGCTCCGGACGGCTTCACACTGCCCGTCGAGCTCATGGACTCCCTGCCCCAGGTCGACGGGGTGGAACAGACCCGCGCCGCCCGGCTCGTCGGCGGGGAGCGGACCCTGCACGTGCGGCAGCTCGACGGGACGGTTCGCTTCGCGGACCTCGAGTACGACGCGCCCGAGATCATCTTCATGGAACCGTCGCCGCCGATCGGTAACGTCGGCTCGGCCGTCCTGGACGACCTCACGCTGACGGTCGATCTCTCGGATGGTCTGATCCGCCTGACCGGCGCCGACGAGGTCGGGGCCACGCCGCCGGACCCGCCGTTTCCGCTGGGGCCACCTTCGGGGACGTCCCCCCCCGCCCCACCCGAGCCGCGGGCCGAGTCCGCTCCGGGCGCCCCTCGACGCCTGGGCGTTCAGTTCCGGGGTGCCCCGGGGGTCGGGCTCTCCGAGGTGGCGGCCGTCGATCCCGGATCGCTGGGCGAGCAGGTCGGCTTCCGGGCGGGCGACGTCCTGATCAGCCTCAACGGACGACCCATGTCGGAGTACGACCCGGCCGCGCTGGGCGCCCTCATCCGGGGGTCGGAGCGGCTGGTGTGGGAGATCGAGCGCGCCGGGGAGCGCCGGACGATCGAAGTGCGCGGGGGCGGGTGAGCATGGACGCCGGCTTGAGCGAGCTCGAAGGCGTCGCGCTTGGGGTCGTCCACACGCTCCAGCCGTGTACGAGCTACGCCGTGCGCATGGAGTTCGAGCGTTCCCCGTCGACTCGCTGGAGCGCGTCGGCCGGCTCGATCTATCCCCTGCTGAAGCGTCTGGAGGAGCGCGGTCTCGTCGCGTCGAGCGTCGATCCCGAGGACGGGCGGGGGAGGCGGCTGCTGGAGGTCACGCCGGAAGGGCGGGAGGGCCTTGAGGTGTGGGTCGCCGGCGGGGTCGATCCTGCGGTCGTCGCGGCCGTCGAGGATCCGCTGCGCTCCCGGGTCTTCTTCCTGGGTCTGCTCCCGGCGCCCGTGCGCGCCGCGTTCCTGTCCGGCGCGGAGTCGGCGCTTCGGGGATTCATGGCTGCGACGCGCGAGCGGCTGGCCGAGAGCGAAGCGTCAGGCGATCGCCTTCGCCAGCTCGCCGACCTCGGCGCCGTGTATCAGGCAGAGGCGCGGGTGCGGTGGATCGAGGCGGTGCGGGATGCTCTGGGTGGGGGGAGCGGGTGAGGCGTGTCCCTCCACGTCCTTGTCGGCGGCTGAGACGGATTCCGACCCCGGGCCTGCTCCGCGCCGCATACCGGCCCTCTGCCGAGCGATCTCGAACGCGCTCCTGCTCCCGGCCCCGTACCGGTGCACCGGGCAGTGGTCGTCGAGGGTGGCGGCGCGTGTGGGGCCGAGCCGCACCATGACCGCAAAGCTCGTGCGGTCCACCAACAAACCCGGAATTCTGCGGGCGCGGCCCTCAAGTCGCCCCGCCCGCCGTCACCCGACCTCGGCCAGCACCTCCCTCAGCGTCGCGACCGTCCGGTCCGCCTCCTCCTCCGTGAACACGAGCGGCGGCCGGAAGCGGATCGAGCGCGGGCCGCACACCAGCACGGCGAGTCCGCGGTCCCAGCAGCCGCGCCGGACCTGGCCCCGCAGCTCGGCATCCGGAAGATCCATGGCGCAGAACAGCCCCTTCCCGCGCACGTTGGACACGACCGGGAAATCCTGGGCGAGCTTCTCGAGACCCTCCTGCAGGCGCGTGCCCACGCGGGCGGCGTTCTCGACCAGGCGCTCCTCCTCGATGATCTGGAGGTACCGGGAGGAGCGCACCATGTCGACCAGGTTGCCGCCCCACGTGGAGTTGATGCGGCTCGAGACGTGGAAGACGTTCTTCTCGACCTCGTCGACCCGCCGCGTGCTCATGATGCCGCAGACCTGCGTCTTCTTGCCGAAGGCGATGATGTCGGGCGTCACCCCGGTGTGCTCGTAGGCCCACATCTTCCCGGTCGCGCCCAGGCCGGTCTGGACCTCGTCGAAGATGAGCAGCGCCTCGTAGCGGTCGGCGTACTCCCGCAGCTTTCGGAAGAACTCCGGGCGAAAGTGGTGGTCTCCCCCCTCTCCCTGGATGGGCTCGATGAGGATCGCGGCGATCCCGTGCGGGTCCTTTGCGAAGGCCGCCTCGATCTCTGCGCAGGCCCGGGCCTCCTTGGCGGCCACGGCCTCTTCGTCGAGCGGGAAGTCGATGAAGGGGCTCGAGATGCGCGGCCAGTCGAACTTCGGGAAGTCGCGCGTCTTCGTCGGATCGGTATTCGTCACCGAGAGGGTGTAGCCGCTACGTCCGTGGAAGGCGTCCTGGAAGTGGAGGATCTGGTCCCCGCCGCCCTCGACGCCCGCGGCGCGGTTCTTCTGGCACTTCCAGTCGAACGCGACCTTCATCGCGTTCTCGACCGCGAGCGCTCCGCCGGAGACGAAGAAGAGGTACCGGAACTCCCCCGGGACGGCGAGCTCGCGAAAGGTCTTCACGAACGCCGCGTACTGGCGAGAGTAGATGTCGGAGTTCGCGGGGTTCGAGAGGGCCGCGGTCATCAACGACCTGCGGAACCCCTCGTCCTCCATCTTCGGGTGATTGTGGCCGACCGGCAGGGTGGCGAAGTACCCGTAGCAGTCCAGGTACTCCTTGCCCTCGAGCGCGTCCACGATGGTCGAGCCGTGCGACTTCTCGAGGTCGATCACGACGTGGAAGCCGTCGACGAGGATGTTCTCCTTCAGGATCGGGAAGACCTGGTCGGCGGGAACTTTGATTTCGGGCATGGCGCGCTCCTGTGGAACGGATGAGGAAGTCCGGGCGAGGACGAGGAAGCCCGGGAGCTCCGGAGCGCGTGCGATGTCTCCGTCCGGCGGCGAGCGAGGACCGCCGCCGGCTCCGGGCCTAGGGTGCCCGGGGACTCGGCGGTGCGAAGATGGCCGGTCGTGCGTCCGTGGGAAGCGGCGTCATGTGGGTAATGTAGGAACAGAGTCGGAGGGACCAAAGCCGGGCCCCCGTCCCCTGGACTCGCCCCCCGGACTCGGACGCGGTATGCTGCGGAATGAGCTCTCTGGTCATGCTACGGTGGGTCTTTCCCGCCGCTCGACCGTACCATTCGCCGCGGGAGTTGATCACGACCGTGATCTCTCCCGCAGTTCGCGCGGGTGGTTGGCTGTATGGCCCGGACACCACGCACCACGTGAACGATCAGGGCGGGGAAGCGTGGGTCACCGTCGTCACTCCCCTCGATGCCGCCCCCGACGTGCGGGCCGATCTCGACGAGCTCTTCATGTGTCCACCGAAGCTCGAAACGACCGACGACACCATCGTTTCTCCGGGTGCCGAGGGATATCGAGCCGCGCTGCAGGAGGTCACGCACGTCGGGCTGGACGTTCTGGAGTCGGGCCGGCCGATCCCTCTCGCCGAGTACGACGCCTTCGAGAGGGCGAGCGAAGCCGCGGAGCAGCTGATTCCGTTCCTGTCCGAGGTCAGCTCCACCTACCGGCGGACGTCGTCGACGTACGATTCCACCGAGCGGTTCTGGCTCGGCTTCTTCGGTCGCGCTCCCGACACGGAGCTCGCCCGTGCGGGGCACTGGCTCTGGAATTTGGCTGGCTGACTCACGTGGTCCGGCCACGCGTCCGTCCCGAGGTGGACTGACCGAGGCATCTCCACCGCCACTGAGGGAACTCATGGATCTCCGCCATCCTCCGGCAGAAGTCTCGGTCGACGCCGACTTGGCCCGGCGCCTCCTCGAGTCCCAGCACCCCCACCTGCTCGGGTCCGATCCGGTGCCCGTGGGGGAGGGATGGGACAACTTCATCTTCCGTGTCGGGGCCGAGCACGCGCTGCGAGTCCCCAGGCGGCAAGTCGGTGTCGAGCTTCTCCTCCACGAGCAGAGGTGGCTCCCCGAGATCGCCGGCTGGATCGACATCGCGGTGCCCGTGCCGGTCGCCGTCGGTGTGCCGTCCGAGCTCTTCGCCTGGCCTTGGAGCGTGGTGCGATGGATCGAGGGCGACACCGCGGAGTCGGCGCCGCTGTCCGTGGCCGACGCCGAGCGTCTCGGCGGCGCCTTGCGGGCCCTCCACCGACCGTCGCCGCCGGAGGCACCGACGAATCCGTTCCGCGGCGTTCCGCTGAGCGACCGCGCGGCGGTCGTCGAGGAGCGCTTGGCCCGTCTCGGCTTGAGAGCCCTCGAGCCGGTGTTCAAGAAAGCCCTCTCGGCGCCCCCGGCGCCTCGGGCGGTGTGGCTCCACGGGGATCTGCATCCCCGGAACGTGCTCGTACGGGACGGGGCGCTCGTCGGCTTGATCGACTGGGGCGACGTGACGGGCGGCGATCCGGCGACGGACCTCGTCTGCGCGTGGACGCTCTTCGAGCCGGCGGGTCGCGAGTCGTTCCGGCGGCGCTACGGGCCCACACCGGCCGAGTGGGCCCGGGCGAAGGGATGGGCCGTGCACTTCGGCTCGGCCCTCGTGGACAGCGGCGAGCCCGCCCACGTCTCGATCGGTCACCGCATCCTGGAGCAGCTCGCTCTCTGAGCCGAGCTCGTCCGGCGTTGACAGGGCCGCGCCTAGCGCTCATCCTCCAGCGCGCCGAGAATGAGAACCACTCTCAAGTAGTTGCCATGCCGTTCCGAAAGGTCGTCTTCTGGATCCACCTCGCCTGCGGGGTCGCGGTGGGTGCCGTGGTGCTGATCATGAGCGTCACGGGCGTGCTGCTGACCTATCAGAAGCAGATGACGGAGTGGGCCGACCGCCAGTACTGGGTGCAGCCGGAGCTCGGTGACTCGCGGGCCTCCTTCGAGGCGCTGCTCGAGAGCGCGGAGGCCCACGATCCGGAGGTCGACGTCTCGAGCGTGACGTACTACTCGGATCCGGTCGCCCCCGTCGCGGCATCGCTGGGCCGTGGGCGCACCGTGTATCTGGATCCCTCGACCGCCGAGGTTCGCGGGGAGAACACGACGGCCATGAGGTCGTTCTTCAGCGCCGTCGTGGGCTGGCACCGTTGGTTCAACGTGAGTGGCGAGGGCCGTGGAAACGCCCGTGCGGTCACGGGATGGAGCAACCTGGTCTTCCTGTTCCTGGTCTTGAGCGGGCTCTACCTGTGGGTCCCGAGGCGCTGGCGGTGGCAGCACTTCAAGCCGATCCTGCTCCTCGACCCCAAGGCCCGCGGAAAGGCCCGCGACTTCAACTGGCACCATGTCTTCGGGTTCTGGATGGCCGTTCCGTTGGCGGTCGTTGTGGCGTCCGCCACGGTCATCTCGTTCCCCTGGGCCAGCGACCTGGCATACCGGGCGGCGGGTGACCCCCCTCCCGAGCGGCGTGGCGGGTCCCGCGCACCGCGCCAACCGCCGCTGCAGCCCTCGAGCGGGCGGGGCGTGGGCTCCGAGGCGGTCGCGACCGAGGGCGGGTTCGTGCCCCTGGACCGGGCACTCGTCGATCCCTTGATCGAGTCCGCTCGCGGGCGGGTGGCCGGATGGCGAACGATGAGCGTGACCGTGCCGGACGAGGCGGACGAGGAAGTCCGGATCTCGATCGATCGTGGGTGGGGGGGCGCACCGCAGAAGCGGCATACGCTGACGTACGATGCGGCCAGCGGACGCGAGACGGCGTTCAGCTCCTACGAGGACCAGTCCCCGGGCAGGCGGTTCCGCACGTATTTGCGATTCGCGCACACGGGCGAGTACTACGGGCTTCTGGGGCAGACGCTCGCGGGCCTCGCGTCGTTCGCGGGCGTTCTACTCGTCTGGTCGGGCATCGCACTGGCGTGGAGAAGGCTCGTGCGGCCTCTGCTGAAGGCCCGACCCCAGCGATCCTAGGGGGGATCCCGGGCCGGCGTCCTCACCGCCCGTCCTTGGTCCACAGGAGGACGGCGCCGCAGTTGTTCGGTTCCTTGAACTGGGCCGGGGTCTGGGCGCCCAGATAGACCTCCATCCCGACGAGCCAGTCCGATGGGACCTGGTTGATGTTGGGGTCGAGCGTGCGAACCCCGTCGACGTAGACGGTGAGCGCGCAGCTCCGTCCGTCGACGCGGGGGCCCCGGGTACGAGTGGCGAGGACCCTGTTGGCCATGTACGGGTCATAGCTCAGGAGCACACCCGACTGGTTCCGCACGGCGTCGGATACCTCGAGCATGTGCATGGCGTCGAGCTGCTCCCTCGAGAGTTGCAAGCCGAATCCCCGTCGGACGCGCCGGTAGAAGCCGTTGGACTCGAGCTGGGCCACCCCGATGCGGACGTCGATCGCTTCGAGCTCGATCGCCTGGGGGACGAGGGTCGTTTCGACCCTGGTGACGGTCCCGGGGCGCACGTCCACGGCGACCGTGTGTGATGCGTAGCCGAGCCGTTCGAACCGCAACTCGATCGGACCCGTGGCCACGTGAGCCAGAGCGAACCGGCCGACGAGATCGCTGACGGTCCCCTGCCGACTCCCCACGACCATGACCGATACGTCCGCGAGGCCGGTTCCCTCTGGGATCGTCACACGGCCCTCGATCCGGCCGGACTCGTCGCCCGCGTCGAACGGGGGTGTGACCTGCGCGGCGAGCGTCGGGGGCAGCGTGAGAGCCGCGGCCACTCCGAGCGCGACGACTTGCCTCATTTCGTTACCCTCGGCTCCGGTACTTCTGCAGCTACACTACGGGCGCTGCAGGGATTCCCGCCACTGCGCCGGAGGCGTTTCGGTGACGCGCGGCGCGGCCTTAGTTTCAAGCATGAACGGATCGGGCGAACTACCGAAAGGGGAGTCATGAGCGGCAAACGAGGGCGCCCGCGCTCCATCCTCGAAGACATCAAGCAGTCGAAGCCGTTTCGGACATTGAGTCAGGAGGCCTACCTCGGGCTTCTTCGGACGGCTGACGACTCGAAGCGCTACATCTCGGGAGTGCTGGAGCCCGCTGGGGTCACGGTCCAGCAGTACAACGTGCTTCGCATCCTCCGGGGTGCCGGAGAGGACGGATTGCCCACCCTGGCCATCGGCGAGCGCATGCTCGAGCGTACACCGGGCGTGACGCGCCTCATCGACCGGATGGAACGGAAGGGCTGGGTGGAGCGGAGCCGGTGCACGGAGGATCGTCGCCGGGTCTGGTGCAAGATCACCAAGTCGGGGCTGACTCTGTTGGACGACCTGCAGGAATCGGTCAACCGCTCCGACGACATCTTTCACGAGGTGTTGGACGAAAAGGAGCTTCGGGCCCTGATCGACTACCTCGACAGGATCCGCGCCTACTTGAACGACTCCGGGAGCTGACCGCACCCAGGCCCGTCGGGTGAAAACCCGATTTCTCGCCCCGGGCGACCCTGTTTAGGTTATAGGCTCGAAATTGGCCCCCTCTGAGCTGTCCGTAGGGGGCCTCCGACCCTGACAGGAAGTGGGCAGATGAAGCTCAAGAACTGCATACCCGTTCTCACCATCGCGATCGTGGCGTGCGGTGGGGGAGAGCCGTCCGAGACACCCCAGTCGACCTCGACCCCGGCCACGGGCGCACCGGCGACCTCCTCGCCTGCCGGAGGCCTTCCGGCCCCGCCGACCGGTGCCATGACGATGCCGGAGTGGTACACGGTGGATCACGACGCGCAGACGGTCCACCTGACGCTCATCGCCGGTGAGACCAATACCAACAACTATTGGAACTACAACGGCGCGACGAAGGGCGACCTGGCCATCAACGTGCCCGAGGGCTACTCGATCACGATCGATCAGGTCAATCATGATCCCAACATGGCGCACAGCATCGGGATCCTGGCGCTGCCCAGCAACTTCGCCATGCCTCCTCAGCCGAACCCGGTGTTCGAAGGCGCGCTGTCGGAGAACCCGACCTCCATGGTCGAGGCGACTCAGCCGGGCGAGACGGAGACGATCCAGTTCACGGCGGATGAGTCCGGCACCTACGGGCTCGTCTGCCTCATCCCCGGCCACGCCGCCGTGGGTATGTGGCTCTACTTCATCGTGTCGGACGACGGCGAAGCCGGGGTCCAGGCCCGCTAGCGCGGCGACTCGATCGAATCAGGCGATCGGAGCGTCGTCCCGGAGGAGCGGGGCGGCGCTTCGGTCTTTTCCGGGACTCGGCACGCCTAGGTGCTTCCGGATCCCGCTTCCTGATCGGCCATCGTCGGTCCCCTCAGGTGCACCGGCGCACGCTTCGACTTCACGCGCAGGTTGAGCATCTCCACGAAGATCGAGAAGCCCATCGCGAAGTAGATGTAGCCCTTGGGGATGTGCTGGTGCATGCCCTCGGCGATGAGCGACATGCCGATGAGCAAGAGAAAGGAGAGCGCGAGCATCTTCACCGTGGGGTGTTGGCTCACGAACGAGCTCACCGCCCCCGCGGCCACGATCATGAAGAAGCCCGAGATGAGCACGGCGATGATCATGACGGCCAGGTGATCGGCGACCCCTACTGCCGTGATGACCGAGTCCAGGGAGAAGACGATGTCGAGCAGTGCGATCTGGAGGATCACCCCGGTGAACGACGCCGCCTTCATGTCGCCGCCCTGCCCAGTGTCGTCGCCTTCGAGCTTGTCGTGGATCTCCCGGGTCGACTTGAAGAGCAGGAAGATCCCGCCGAGGATCAGGATCATGTCCCGGCCGGAGACCTCGCGCCCGAGCATCGAGAAGATCGGGGCGGTCAGCCGCATGATCCACACGATCGAAGCCAGCAGGAGAATACGCGTCCCGATCGCGAGCCCGAGCCCGAGCTGACGGGCCCTCGCCCGCGACTCCGCCTCCACGCGGTCGGCGAGGATCGCCACGAACACGATGTTGTCGATCCCGAGCACGATCTCGAGGATCGTCAGGGTCAGCAGCGCGATCCATGCTTCCGGGGCGGAGATCCATTCCATGCGGTGCTCTCGCAGATTCGCTTGAGATTCGCCCCCGAAGACGCGGGCGGTTCGGGGCACCCCCAAGGTACGTCGCGCGTCGTCCCGGACCCAAGCCGGAAGATCTCCTTGGCCGAGGCGCCACCGACGCATCAGCAGGGATGCAATGGAGTAGAATATATTGTTTCAACAAAACAAAATAATATATGTTGTGCCCATGTCAGATTTGCAGACGATTCTATGGGCGCTGCCGCGGATTCACGACGCGTGTCGAGCCCGCACCCTCCCCGGATCCGAAGGTGCGCCCGAGGTGACCGAGCATCAGGTACGCATCCTGAGCCAGCTCGACGCCCGGGACCCCACCATGGTCACGGAGCTCGCGGACTTCATGCGTGTGACGCCGTCGACCATGTCTCTCAATCTGAAGCGCCTGCGTGAGGCCGGTCTGGTCAGGAGCGAGCGCGACCCGAGCGACCGGCGCGTGATGAACGTCCGGCTCACCGAGGAAGGAGTGCGCGTACGGGATGCCCTGAGCGCGCTCGATCCCGCCCGGGTCGACGCCATCCTCAGATCGATGGGACCGGAAGGCCGGGCGAGAGCCGTGGTCGGCCTGCGTCTGTTGGCCGAGGCCGCCGATGCACTGATGAGAGGAGCGCCTACTCCCTCGGCATGATGGGACCTCGGCCGAATTGCGACGGTGTACGGGCGGCGCAGTGAGGGTGACGCGGGGCTCCGACGTCTCGGCTGCAACTTTTCCGCCGACGATCTCGTCTATACCCGAGTACCCCACCCAGGCCGGTGGACACGCAACGACAAAGGGAGAGGGACGGGTCATGGCGGAGAAGGCGCTGATCGATCTCGCAGGGTTGAGCAAGGTCTTCTACACGGAGGAAGTGGAGACGCACGCGCTGTCGAACGTGAACCTGGGGATCGGGACGGGGGAGTTCGTGTCGATTGCGGGCCCGTCGGGGTGCGGCAAGACGACGCTGTTGTCGATTCTGGGACTGTTGGACAGCCCGTCGTCGGGCAGGTACGAGCTGGACGGTACGCCGGTGGAGAACCTGACGGCGTCGCAGCGGGCGAAGATCCGCAATCAGGCGATCGGGTTCGTGTTCCAGGCGTTCAACCTGATCGGTGATCTGACGGTGTACGAGAACGTGGAGCTTCCGCTGACGTACCGCGGGATGCCGGGTGGGGAGCGCAAAGAGCGTGTGCAGGCGGCGCTGGATCGAGTGGGGATGGCGCACCGGATGAGCCACTATCCGAGCCAGCTGAGCGGGGGTCAGCAGCAGCGCGTCGCGGTGGCGCGGGCGATCGTCGGCAAGCCGTTGATCTTGCTGGCGGACGAGCCGACGGGAAACCTGGACTCGAAGAACGGCGGCGCGGTGATGGGGCTCCTGAAGGAGCTGCACGAGGAAGGCGCGACGATCTGCATGGTGACGCACGATCCTCGGTACGCGCACGTGGCGGACCGGTCGATCCACCTGTTCGACGGCCAGATCGTGAGCGAGGACGACGCCAAGAAGGCCCACGAGCTCGAGGAAGCCGGCTTCGACCTCCACTGAGACGGCTCATATCGGCGCCGACAGGCTCACGACCGACCACCGATGCCAAGGGCGAAGCCCCACAGAGCCCGCTGCGCTAGCTTCCGCCCATGATCAAGCTTCACAACATCGAGAAGTCGTATAAGTCGGGCGCGGGGGAAACGTTCGTGCTCCGTCGCGTGTCGGGGGAGATCGAGAAGGGCGAGTTCGTCACGATCATGGGCCCGTCGGGGGCGGGGAAGTCGACGCTGCTCGCGATTCTCGGGATGCTCGACGGCGATTGGCGCGGCGAGTACTACCTGATGGGTGAGCCGGTGCACGCAATGAAGCCCAGGGCGCGCATCGACCTGAACAAGCGCTACATCGGCTTCGTCTTCCAGCAGTACCACCTGCTCGACGACCTGAACGTGTACGAGAACCTCGAGATCCCTCTCTCGTACCGGAACGTGCGCCGCAAGGAGCGTCAGGCGATCGTGGCCGACGCGCTCGACCGGTTCAACATCGTGGGCAAGAAGGACCTCTACCCCAGCCAGCTTTCGGGTGGCCAGCAGCAGCTGGTGGCGGTGGCCCGCGCGGTGATCGCGGAGCCGGCGGTCATCCTCGCGGACGAGCCGACGGGAAGCCTGCACACGAGCCAGGGCCGGATGATCATGGAGCTCCTCGAGCAGCTGAACGACGAGGGGACGACCATCGTCCAGGTGACACACAACGAGGAGTACGCGAAGTACGGCGACCGCATCATCCAGCTGAAGGACGGGTGGGTCGTCGACGAGGACGACTAGTGGCTGTGCCATGCGACGGCTTCCGGGATGCGCGCTCGCCCCGGGGACGCTAGGGTCCCCGGCGACGGACGCCACTTCCCACGACATCCGCGTGAGCCTCGGAGCCCGATGACCGCCCGTATCCTCGTCGCCGACGACCAGCCGGACGTCCTGGAGGCGCTGCGTCTCCTGCTCAAGGCCGAGGGGTACGAGACGACGACCGCGACGTCGCCAGCCGGCGTGCTCGCGTCGGTCGAGCGTGGGGATTTCGACCTCGCGCTCATCGACCTCAACTACACGCGCGATACCACGTCGGGCCACGAAGGCCTGGACCTGCTCACCACGCTCGGCACGCTGGACAGCACGCTCCCGGTAGTGGTGATGACCGCCTGGGGGAGCGTCGAGGGCGCGGTCGAGGCGATGCGGCGCGGAGCGCGCGACTACATCGAGAAGCCGTGGGACAACGAGCGGCTGCTCGCGACGATCCGGACGCAGGTCGCGCTCGGGCGTGCGCTGCGACGTGGCCAGCTCCTGGAGGACGAGAACCGCCGCCTCAAGGGCGATGGCGCCCCGGACCTCATCGCCGGCTCGGACGCGATGAAGCCGGTCGTCGAGCTCATCGAGCGCGTGGGCCCGTCGGACGCGAACGTGCTGATCGTCGGGGAGCATGGGACGGGCAAGGAGGTGGTGGCCCGCTGGCTCCACGCGGTCTCCGAGCGCGCCGACAATGCGCTGGTCGCGGTGAACGCCGGGGGCTTCAGCGAGGGCGTCTTCGAGAGCGAGCTCTTCGGACACGTGAAGGGTGCATTCACGGATGCGAAGACCGACCGCGTGGGGTGCTTCGAGCTGGCGCACGGAGGCACGCTCTTCCTGGACGAGATCGCGAACGTGCCCGCCCAGCAGCAGGCGAAGCTGCTGCGGGTGCTGGAGACCCGGGAGATCCAGCGGGTGGGCTCATCCAAGGTGCGGAGCGTGGACGTGCGCGTGGTCTCGGCCACGAACGCGAATCTGGCCGAGCAGGTCGCCGCGGGCGACTTCCGCGAGGACCTGCTCTACCGCCTCAACACGGTCGAGATCCGGCTGCCGCCGCTCCGGGACCGACGCGACGACATCCCGCTCCTGGCCGAGCATTTCCTGGAGCAGGAGGCGGCACGGTACGACCGGCCCATCGAAGGCTTCTCCCGCGCCGCGATGGACGCGCTCGTGGGGCACAGCTGGCCCGGCAACGTCCGGGAGCTGAGCCACGCGATCGAGCGTTCGGTCCTGATGGCCCGCGGCAGCACGATCGAGCCGGGGGACCTCGGGCTGCGGCGGCGGGAAGAGGGTGCGCCGCTCATGGAGGAGCTCACGCTGGAGGACGCCGAGCGCCTGATGATCGAGAAGGCCCTGGAGCGTCACCAGGGAAACGTGAGCAAGGCCGCCGAGTCGCTCGGACTGAGCCGCAGCGCGCTGTATCGGCGCCTTCAGCGGCTCGACGAGTAGGCCGCCGTGAGCTGGTGGAGGCGGCTCGGACACGACCGGCGGGTCCTGGTCCTGTCGTTCCTCGTCGGGCTGCCGGGGATCCTCGTCGCATGCCTGTTGCTCTGGGTCGGGGACTTCCCGTCGGCTGTACGATGGTCGGCCGCCTTCCTCCTCGTGCTCGTCTGGCTCTCGCTGGCGTTCGTGCTGCGCGACCAGGTGGTCCGGCCCCTGGGCACGCTCGCGAACATGCTCGCGGCCCTGCGGGAGGGCGACTTCTCGATCCGGGCCCGGATCACCGACGCCTCCGATCCGCTGTCGCTGGCGTTCATGGAGGTCAACGCGCTCGAGGAGCTGCTCCGCAACCAGCGGCTCGGTGCGGTCGAGGCGACCGAGTCCCTGCGGAAGGTGCTGGAGGCCATCGACGTCGCCGTTTTCGCGTTCGATCCCGAGGAGACGCTGCGCCTGGTGAACCGCGCTGGGGAAAGGCTGCTCGGTCAGCCCGCCGACCGCCTGATCGGGCGCAGCGCCGAGGATCTCCGACTCGACGACGCGCTCGAAGGGGTCGCCCCCAGGACGCTCGAGGTCTCGTTTCCCGGAGGAACGGGGCGGTGGGAGCTGCGCCGTAGCGTCGTCCGGCAGGAGGGCTTCCCGCTGAGGCTCCTCGCGCTCTCCGATCTGAGCCGGGCGCTCCGCGAGGAGGAGCGTCAGGCATGGAAGCGAATCATCCGGGTGCTCTCGCACGAGATCAACAACTCCCTGGCACCGATCAAGTCGATCGCGGGCAGCCTCCAGAGCATGCTGGGGCGGCATCAGCTCTCCGACGACCTGGGCGAGGACGTGGAGCGCGGGCTCGACGTCATCGCGAACCGCGCCGAGTCCCTGGGACGCTTCATGGCGTCGTACGCCACGCTCGCGCGCCTGCCGCAGCCGACCGTCGAGCCGGTCGACGTCCGGGACCTCGTCCAGGGCGTGGCCGACCTGGAGACGCGCGTGACCGTCGAGATCGTGGAGGGGGAGGACATCTCAGTGCCGGCCGATCCCGACCAGCTCGAGCAGGCGCTCATCAACCTGGTGGGAAACGCAGCCGACGCGACACTCGAAGCGGACGGTCGGACGGTGCGCATCGGGTGGGAGCGTCGGCCGGAGGCGCTGCATCTCTTCGTCGAGGACGAGGGCCCGGGGGTCGCCGACAGCGGGAACCTCTTCGTGCCGTTCTACACGACCAAGCCCGGAGGATCGGGCATCGGCTTGGTGCTCACCCGACAGATCGCGGAAGGTCACGGCGGCACGCTGGACCTGGAGAACCGCGCGGACGGGAACGGCGCGCGGGCGCGGCTCGTCCTCCCGTTGTCCTCGGGGACCTGAACGAGGCCCGGCCGCCGTGCCCCGGAGACCGCTGGTGGCTGCGTCGGGAGCCGCCCCCCGGACCGCGGAAGCGCTGATTTTTCAGTGGTCTTTTCCTGCCGGGTCACGTTACCTTGGACCCGACGTCACCGGGTAAAGCCCGCTGCCGATCGAAGACCGGTCGCGGCTCGCGCCCGCACGCAAGGCACGCGGCCTTCTGCCAAGGGGTGTGTCCGTTTGCAGCAACGGCCCATCAAAGTCCTACTGGTCGAGTCGGACGAGTCCTATCTCGACGAGCTCCGCGACGATCTCGCGGAGGGACATCGGGGTGCCCTGGATCTGGAGCCGGTCGGAGAGTTGAGTCAAGCGCTTGCCAAGCTGAGCCAAGGGGGGTTCGACGCCATCCTGCTGTCGCTCGACCTGGGCGACAGCCAGGGCATGGTGACGTTCGACCGTGCCTACGCGTTCGCGCCCGACGTGCCGATCATCGTGCTCACCGAGGAGCCCGACGAGGAGACGGCCGTGGCGACGGTGCAGGGTGGGGCGCAGGATTACCTCGTGAAGAGCGAGATCACGGCTGCCATGCTCGTTCGGGCCGTGCGGCACGCCATCGAGCGTCACCGCCTCTTCTCGGCCCTCCGCAGCCTCTCCCTCATCGACGACCTGACGGGCCTGTACAACCGTCGAGGCTTCAGCGACCTGGGAGAGCAGTACCTGAAGCTCGCGAGGCGCTCCGGGCGCGGAATCACGATGGTCTATCTGGACCTGGACCGGTTCAAGACGATCAACGACTCGCTCGGGCATCACATCGGTGACCGGGCGCTCCTCAAGGTCGCCGACATCCTGCGGGCCACATTCCGCCGCTCCGACATCATCGCACGCCTCGGGGGCGACGAGTTCGGCGTGCTCGCGCTCAAGGCCGCCGATGAGAGCTCGGAGCTGCTCGTGGAGCGACTTCGGGAGCGCATCGACGACTTCAACGAGTCGGGTCGGGAGCCGTACCAGCTCTCCATCAGCATCGGCATGGCCCATCACGACGAAGACCTCCGGGTCCGCCTCGACGACATGGTCGCCGAGGCCGACAGCGCGATGTATCGGGAGAAGCACGGGAAGCGAGCCGCGCTGCTGAGGGAGCAATGAGCGAAGATATCCCCCAGACCGAGACCCCCGACGTCGAGGCTCCCGAACCGGATGCCCCGGACGCAGACGATTCCGACGTGGCGTCCTCCGCGGGGTCCAACGCCGAAGTCCAGCCTCCCCGAGGGGCGGTGCACTGGCTCGTGCGCATCGCCGAGCGGGCAGGGTACGCGGAGCAGGAGCGTCCCGACCTTGCGCCGGGGGCCCGCGCGCCGGACGCGTGGTCGGCGGTGACCAGGACGTACGACATCAGTGACGCGCAGCTCGCGGACCTGGTCGCGGAGTACTTCAGGCTGGAGGTGGCCGACGTGAACGCGGCCGATCCGAACGCGGCGCTGCTGATTCCGGAGACGATGGCGCGGAAGCACCTCATCTATCCGCTCCACGAGGACGACCGGCACCTGGTCGTCGCGACGTGCGATCCCACCAACGTCGAGGCCGAGCGGGCGCTCGGGTTCAGCACGGGGCGCACGCCGCTCTTCGCGGTGGCGGCTCCGCGCACCATCCAGGACGCGCTCGACTCGCGCTTCTCGCCCGAGAAGGCCGTCGACGCCCTGCTCGGTGGCATCGCGGAGGACATTTCCGAGGACGCGGTGAAGCTCGTCGAGGAGATGGGCCCCGAGTTCATCAGCGAGGACGATGTCTCGGCGACGCCGGTGGTGAAGCTCACGAACCTCATCATCCGTGACGCGATCACGCAGGGCGCCAGCGACATCCA
Source organism: Gemmatimonadota bacterium (assembly GCA_050050215.1). Taxonomy (GTDB): domain Bacteria; phylum Gemmatimonadota; class Gemmatimonadetes; order Longimicrobiales; family Gaopeijiaceae; genus UBA2982. The sequence goes on along the minus strand of JASFUR010000002.1, from coordinate 11,823 downwards.
CGTGGAGCCGGGCCGCAAGCTGGGCGCCGTGCGCTACCGGGTCGACGGCGTGCTTCGCAAGCACATGGATCTCCCCATGGCGGCGCTGAACCGCATCGTGTCGCGCGTGAAGGTGCTGTCCAAGCTCGACATCGCCGACAGGCTGCGGCCCCAGGACGGCAAGACGAGGGTGCAGGTGCGGGGCCGCGCCTACGACCTTCGCGTCTCCACGATCCCGGCGGGTGGCGCCGAGAAGTGCGTCATGCGGATCCTGGACTCGAGCAGCGCAATGACGCTGGACGAGCTGGACATCCCGGCGGTGGAGCTCGAGCGGCTGAGGGGTCTCCTCACCCACAGGAGCGGCATCGTGGTGGTGACGGGGCCCACGGGCTCCGGTAAGACGACGACGCTCTATGGAGGCCTTCGAGAGCTGGCGGACGGCAAGGTCAACATCATGACCGTCGAGGACCCGATCGAGTACGAGCTGCCCGGGATCACGCAGACGCAGGTCCAGACCAAGCAGGGGATGACGTTCGCCGGCGCGCTGCGCGCGATGCTGCGGCAGGACCCCGACGTCATCCTCGTCGGAGAGATCCGCGACAAGGAGACCGCGCTCACCGCGGCGCAGGCGGCCATGACCGGCCACCTCGTGCTCACGACCGTGCACGCCAACGATGCGGTCAGCTCCATCGCGCGTCTGGCGGACATGGGCCTCCAGTACAGCACGATCGCCCAGACGCTCAGGGGGGCGATCGCCCAGCGTCTCCTCCGGCGCGTTTGTCCCTCCTGCGCCGAGCCCGTGCGCGGCCAGCTCACGGCCGACGAGCAGCGGCTCACCGAGCGGCATGGCATCGAGCCGGTCGTGCGCGCCGTCGGATGTCCCGACTGCGGATTCACGGGATACCGTGGCCGGCTCCCCGTCAACGAAGTCATGATCGGCGGGCCACGCCTCGCCCAGGCGATCGAGCAGCGGAAGGGCTGGGCCACGCTCAGCCGGGTCGCCAGCCAGGGCGGGATGCGGTCGCTCCACGAGGTCGGCCTCGAGTGGGTCTCCCAGGGTCGAACCACGCTCGTAGAGGTTGAGCGCGTGCTCGGTCAGGGACGCGAAGAGGACGCCATCGAGGTGGAGAAGGGCCCGCCGCGCATCCTGCTCGTCGACGACGACGAGGAAGCACGGCTCATGATGCGGACCCTGCTGGAGAAGGAAGGCTACGAGGTCGAGGAGGCCGAAGACGGCCACCGGGCACTCGACACGCTGAAGGACGACACGGAGTACAACCTCGTCATCCTGGACCTCGCCATGCCCGGTATGGACGGGCGCGAGGTCCTGCAGCAGATCCGGGGCTCGGTCGGCACCGCCGCGCTGCCCGTCCTGATTCGTACGGGTACGGGCTCGGAGTCGCTCGAGGCGGAGCTGCTCGAGGCCGGCGCCGACGACTATGTCGACAAATCGGTGGATGCGGACCGCTTCATCGCCCGGGTCCGGGCGGTTCTCCGCAGGGCGGTCTGACACCAAGCCACGTTTCTATCGCGCCCCCCCATACAGCGAACTGACACACCACGGAATCGCGGGAGGCACCATGCAGCGCAGACGTCTGGGGTTCATCGCCCTGGCTCTCATACTCGCCGTACCCACATCCGCGCGCGCCCAGCTGGAGGTGACCGGCAGGGGCGCCTCCGTCAGGATCGGGGGGCTCGTGCAGCCACAGTACTCGATGTCGTCCGTCGACGGCGCCGACAACGACTTCATGCTCCGGCGCGCGAGGCTCCGTGCCGACGCGACGGTGAACGACTTCCTCGGTGGCCGTGTCTTGACCGAGTTCGGAGGAGGTGGTGGCCGGATCCTGGACGCGTATGTGTCCATGGATTTCTCCGAGGCGTTCACCGCCGAGATCGGGCAGTTCAAGCGGGCATTCGATCTCTTCGAGCTGCCGAGCCCGGCCGACCTTCCGGAGATCGAGAAGGACGGGCGCATCGAGGGGTTCTCGCCGTGCCCCGACATCGGCTCGAACTGCGCCTACAGCCGCTTCACCGAGCAGCTCGGCTACGCCGGCCGTGACATCGGCGTGCGCGTGGGAGGCACCGTGGGGCAAGTCACGTACCTCGCCTCCGTCACGAACGGACCCGGTCTCAATACGCCCGACCAGAACGACGCCAAGTCGTTCTCCGGGCGCGCAACGATCGCGGTGAACGAGGACCTGAGGATCGGAGGCCAGCTGGCCATCCACGACTACGTGGACCCGGACGGGAACGCCAACGCCTTCGCATTCGGGGGGGACGTGGAGCTCGGGACGTTCAGGGACGGCCTGCACGTCCGGGGCGCCCTGGTGGCCGGGGACAACTGGCAGAATCTGGGTGCCGGATTCGACCCCGCGACGTTCCTGACGCTCCAGGGGATCGTCACGTACTTCTACCCGCAGGACGGCGACCGCCTCACGGGCATCGAGCCGCTGGCGAGGCTGAGCTACGGGGATCCGGATACGGACACCGACGACGACGGCGGTCTGCTCTTCACCCCGGGCGTCATGTTCTACGTCATGGGCAGGAACCGGATCGGCGCGAACCTCGACATCTACTCGCCGCAGACGGGTGACAAGGAGTTCGCGCTTCAGGTGCAGACGACCCTGTACTACTAGGGAAAGCGGGGCGAAGGACCCTACGGGCGTCACCCCAGCGTAACAGAAGCGTAACGCCGGCCCCGTCGACCTTGTGGGCATGTCACGTCTCCGTAACGTTCGCGGGTCTCAGACGTAACGGTGAAGCCCGTAGGTTCCTTTCCTTTCCTTCGGAGAAGAGCACATCCCATGGTCCGACGCTTGGTTCGCCTCGTCGCTGTCTTCACCCTCCTTCTTCCTCTGCCGGTGAGCGCCCAGCTCCAGGTGTCCGGTCGCGGCGCTTCGCTTCGCGTCGGGGGACGCGTGCAGTCGCAGTACACGGTCTCCTCGATCGACGGGGCCACGAACGACTTCTTCTTCCGTCGCGTCCGGCTCATCGCGGATGCGACCGTCAACGACTTCCTGTCGGGACGGGTGCAGTCCGACTTCGCCGGCGGTGGAGCGGCGCTCCAGGACGCCTATGTCCGGATGAGCTTCTCTCCCGAATTCGAGGTCTCGATCGGGCAGTTCAAGCGCGCGTTCGACCTCTTCGAGCTGTCCAGCTCCACCAACCTCTCGGTCATCGAGCGTGACGGGCGCATCGAGGGATACAGCGTGTGCTCCGGTGTCGGGTCGGTCTGCTCATACGGTCGCCTGACCGCGGCGCTCGACTTCGCCGGCCGCGATCAGGGCATTCGTGTCGAAGGCGAGTCGGGTAGCATCGCCTACCATGCGACGCTCACGAACGGGACGGGTGCCAACAGCGCCGACGAGAACGGTCGCAAGTCCGTGTCGGGCCGCCTGACCGTCGCCCTCTCCGAGGATCTCCGCGCCACGGGTCAGGTCGGCCTGCACGACTACGTCGACCCGGCCGCCGAGGACGCCAACGCCGTGGCCTTCGGTGGCGACCTGGAGTACGGCACGTGGCGCGACGGCCTCCTCGTTCAGGCCGGCGTCATCACCGGCGACAACTGGGCGCTCGATCCGGTCACGGAGGGCGCGCCCAACTTCCTCGCTCTACAGGGCATCGGGTCCTACTACTACCCGGTCGACGGTGACCACGTCGAGGGCGTCGAGCCGCTGCTGCGGATCAGCTACGCGGATCCGAACATGGACGTGGACGACGACAACGGGCTACTCATCACGCCGGGCTTCGCCGTCTACATCATGGGTCGGAGCAAGGTGGGGGCGAACTTCGATATCTACTCCCCGTCGGTCGGTGACAAGGAGTTCTCCTTCAAGGTCCAGAGCTGGCTCTACTTCTGAGAACCCGCGCCGCGTGCCGGGCCGCTCGGGCGGTCCGGCACGCGCGCCGAGGGTCCCGCGGGTCCCGGACGGAACTCCGCTCCGGGGCCCGTGTCCGATTGACACCCGTTTGAGCGCGCGGCAGCTTTCGCAGCTGCCGTCGTAGCGCCCGGAGACCGACTCTCCCGGCCATGAGTCGGCTCATCTCGCTGAACCCCAGTATCACATGTTCAAGACCATCCGGGGCCGCCTGATCGTTATCGTGATCCTTCTCGGGATCGCCGGCGGCTTCCTCTACGACCACTACCAGACTTCATGCGGCGAGGGCGCTCCGGCCTCGTGCGTGAAGCGCCCGCTCAAGCTCGGCCTGGATCTCCAGGGCGGTATGCACCTCGTGCTCGAGGTGGACGATCCCGACGGGACGATGTCGCCCGAGACCAAGGCCGACATGATCGATCGCGTCGATCAGGTGATCCGCACGCGCATCGACGAGTTCGGGGTGGAAGAGCCCCTCATCCAGCAGGTCGGCGGCGAGCGCCTGATCGTGGAGCTCGCCGGCGTCCAGGACGAGGATCAGGCGAAGAGCGTGGTCACACGGAACGCGTACCTGGAGTTCAAGCAGGTGCTTCCGGGCACGGAGCTCGAGGAAGCGCTCCCCCGGATCGACCGCCGCATCGTTGCGACGCTCGGGGTCGACTCGATCCGCGCCATGGGACGTGACGTCGAGAACCGTCAGTCCGAAATCGAAGACATCCTGTTCAACAACAGCGGTGGCGATTCCACGGCGGCGGACAGCAGCGCCGCTACGGACAGCACCGCCGCGCAGGACAGCACGGCCGCGCAGGACAGCACGGCCGAGGCCGAGAACGCGCTGCAGCCGTTCTCGTCGCTCCTCTTCCGTGGCGGCATCCCGGGCATGTACCTCGTGCCGCTCGAGGACGTCGACGTGATGCGGTACTTCCTGAGCCTTCCGGAAGTGCAGCAGAGCCTGCCGCGCGATCAGGCGCTGGCCTGGGGCGGCGACGCGGTGCAGCAGGGCGTGCTGAGCTACATGCCGCTCTACATCCTCACGGAGGACCCGTTCCTGACGGGTGACATGCTGGTCGATGCCGTCGCCCAGCGGGACCAGCAGTTCAACCAGTCGATCGTGAGCTTCGAGCTCTCCCGGGTGGGTGGACGCCGCTTCTCGGACTTCAGCGGACGACACGTCGGCGACTACCTCGCCATCGTGCTCGACGGCGAGGTAATGAGCGCGCCCGTCATCCGGGACCGCATCGGCGCCCGCGGCCAGATCGAGATGGGTCAGGGTACGCCGCTCGAGGAGGCGCGCGAGCTGGCGCTCGTGCTCCGTGCAGGTGCGCTGCCCGTTCGCATCAACATCATCGAGGAGCGCACGGTCGGGCCGTCGCTGGGTCAGGACTCCATCGAGCAGGGTGAGCTCGCGGGCCTCGTCGGCATCCTGCTCGTGGTCGGCATCATGATCGTCTACTACCGCGTGGCGGGCATGCTCGCGGTCGGCGCGCTGGTCTTCTACTGCGTGCTCGTGCTCGGGGGGCTCGCCGCAGTGAACGCGGCGCTCACGTTGCCGGGCATCGCGGGCCTGATCCTGTCGGTCGGCATGGCGGTGGACGCGAACGTGCTGATCTTCGAGCGAATACGGGAGGAGCTCGAGGCCGGGCGCGCGACACGCACCGCGGTCGACGAGGGCTTCCAGCACGCGCTGTCTGCGATCGTGGACTCCAACATCACGACGCTGCTGACGGCGCTCATCCTCTTCCGGTTCGGTACGGGCCCCGTGCAGGGCTTCGCGGTCACGCTCTCGATCGGTATCATCGCGTCGTTCGTATCGGCGCTCTACGTGACGCGAACCCTCTTCCTCATCTATCTGTCGGGGAAGAAGGCTTCCGACCCGATCAGCATCTAGGTCACCATGCAACTCTTCAAGAACGCCTCGTACAAGTTCATCGAGAAGCGCCGCACGGCGTACGTGGTCTCGTCGATCGCGATCCTTGCCGGTATCGCGGCGATGATCATCAACATCGCCAGCCTCGGCACGTGGGTGAGATACGGGGTCGACTTCACGGGTGGCTCGCTGATCCAGGTCCAGTTCCAGGAGGACGTCCCGATCGACGAGCTGCGTCGGGCCCTCGGGGACGTCGAGCTCACGCGCTTCGGCGGTGAGGAGCTGCACGAGTTCGTGATCCGTGCTCCGCTCGAGGACGAGACGACCCCGGTGGCCGCCGTAGCGGACCAGATCGAGGCTCAGATCAACTCGGCGATGCCGGGCCGCTCGTTCGACGTGGTGCGCACCGAGGCGGTCGGTGCCAAGGTCGGTAGCGAGCTGCAGACGAAAGCGCTCTCTGCGATCCTCTTCTCCTTCCTGCTGACGCTGGTCTATCTGGCGTTCCGCTTCGAGTTCCGGTTCGGACTCGCCGCGATCATCGCGACGGCGCACGACATCCTGATCACGCTGGGCTTCCTGGCGGCCTTCCGCGTCGAGATCGCGCTGCCGACCGTGGCTGCGATCCTGACGATCCTCGGCTACTCGTTGAACGACACGATCATCGTGTTCGACCGGATCCGTGAGAACATGGGCAAGAAGGGCGCGCGCAAGCGCGACCCGATCGAGCTCGTGGACGACTCGATCAACGAGACGCTCCCGCGCACCGTGCTCACGTCGGGGACGACGGTCGCCGTGCTGGTCGCCCTCCTGGTGCTCGGCGGAGAGGTGATCCGGGACTTCACCATCGTGCTCATCCTGGGCGTCGTGATCGGGACGTACTCTTCGATCTTCGTCGCCTCGCCGGCGCTCATCGAGATCCAGAGTCGGTGGGGGATGGGGAAGAGCCGCGAAAAGAAGAAGCGCCCCGAGCCCGCCACGGTGTGACCGAGCTCTTCGACAGCCACTGCCATCTGAGTGACGCCGCCTTCCGGGACGACCGGGAGGCGGTGTTGCGTAGGGCCTCCGAGGCGGGTGTCACCCGTCTCGTCACGATCGCCTCGACCGTCGACGACGCCCGCTCCGCGCTGGAGCTGGCGCGCGAGCACGAAGGCATCTGGTGCACCGCGGGCGTCCACCCGCACGAGGCCGAGTCGGCCTCCCCCGGAGACGTCGACGCGGTACGCGAGCTCGCCACCGAGCACGACGAGATCGTCGCCGTCGGGGAGACCGGGCTCGACTTCTACTACGACAACTCGCCACGGGACGTGCAGCGCGAGCTCTTCGACGCGCACCTCGCGCTCGGGGCGGAGATGGGGTTGCCGGTGGTCGTGCACGCCCGGGAGGCCGACGACGACGTCGCGGCCGCGCTCAGGGCGATGCCGTCCGGGACGCTCGGCGTGCTGCACTGCTTCACGGGCGGAGCGCGGGCGTTCGAGCAGGCGATGGCGGCGGGATGGTACGTCTCGTTCTCCGGCATCGCGTCGTTCAAGAGCTTCGGCGCGGCGAATCTGCTCCGGGAGGTCCCCCGGGACCGCCTGCTCGTCGAGACGGACTCGCCGTATCTGGCGCCGGTCCCGCATCGGGGACGCCGCAACGAGCCGGCGTGGGTCGTCGAGGTGGCCGAGGCCGTCGCAGGGCTGCTGGACATCGATCCGGGCGAGGTGGCGCGTCTGACCACCGAGAACGCGTGCCGATTCTATGGGGTAGTCTAGCGGCCCATGACCCGACGCATCCGAGTCCTTCCCGACGCGGTCGCGAACCAGATCGCGGCCGGCGAGGCCGTAGAGCGCCCCGCGTCGGTGGTGAAGGAGCTCGTGGAGAACGCCCTGGACGCCGGTGCGACCCGCGTGGACGTCGCGGTCGAACGAGGCGGCAAGCGCCTGATCCGGGTGAGCGACGACGGGGTGGGCATGGCGCGCGAGGACGCGCTCCTGTGCTTCGACCGGCACGCGACCAGCAAGATCGAGGAAGCCTCCGACCTGGTGAGCGTGAAGACGTTCGGCTTCCGTGGCGAGGCGCTCCCCTCCATCGCCGCCGTGGCCCGGGTCACGCTCGAGACGAGCGACGGGCGAGGCGACGGGGGCACGCGCGTGCGCATCGACGGGGGGCGCATCAACTCGGTCGATGACGTCGCGCGCCGGCGGGGCACCACCGTCGAGGTCCGGAACCTGTTCTACAATGCGCCGGCGCGGGCCAAGTTCTTGAAGTCCGTCGCTCCGGAGACGCGTGCCATCAGCGAGGCGGTCATGGCCCTCGCGCTCGCCAACCCGAGGGTGGCCGTCAGCCTCTCGTCCGACGGCCGACCGCTGCTCGAGCTCGAGGGCGTGGACGAGGCGTCGGCCCGCGTGGGCCAGCTGTGGGGAGCCGAGGCGGCCGGCACGCTCCTGGCGGCGTCGCGAAGCGACGACGGACTCGAGTTGCACGGGCTCGTACAGCGTCCCGATGCGGCCAAGCCCGGCATGCGACGGAGCTACCTGTTCGTGAACGGGCGACCCTTCAAAGCCGGCGCGCTCCTCGAGGCGGCAGACCGCGGCTACCGGACCACCGTTCCGGGCAACGTGAAGCCATGGCTGTTCCTGTATCTCAGGCTACCGGGGGACGACGTCGACGTGAACGTCCACCCCACGAAGGCCGAGGTCCGTTTCCGGGACCAGGCACGGGTCGAGGCGCTCGTCGAGGAGACGGTGCGGGGCGCGCTCGACACGGTGGAGAGCTCGGCCACGTTCGACTCCAAGCCCGAGGCGCCGAGGCTCGTGATCCGGGAGGGTGTCGGTGGCTCCGGCTCCGGCGCCTCGGGGTCTGCACCGGAAGGTGCCGGCTCGAGAGCGTCGGGTTCGGCGAACGCCCCCACGGGTGCCCAGGCCCGGGCGGAGACCGACCAGATGGCGCTCTTCATGACCGGGCTCGACCCGGATCCGTCCGGCGAGGAGGACCTCGTCGACGCCACGCTTCCCGAGGTCGGGGCCGGGCGGCCGCGCCTCTGGCAGGTGCTCGATACCTACGTGCTCGCCGAGACCCGGGACGGCATCCTGATCGTGGATCAGCACTCCGCGCACGAGCGCGTCCTCTTCCAGCGGCTCATGGATGCGTTCGATCGGGGAGGGGAGCACGGTCAGCGCCTGCTCTTCCCGATGACGATCCGGCTCACCGCGCCCGAGGTGGAGTGCATCGACAACCTCTCGGGCATGCTCGGTCGCGCAGGCTTCGAGGTGGAGGGCTTCGGAGGCGACACGGTCATCGTGCACTCGGTCCCGAACCCGCATCCGTACTTCGACGCGGAGCGCGCCTTCCGGGAGATGATCCACGAGCTCACGCACGGATCGGAGCTGGTGCGCTCGGCCAGGAACCAACACGAGCGCATCGCGATGACGTTTGCGTGCAAGAGCGCCATCAAGGCGGGTCAGAAGCTCTCGCAGCCGGAGATGCAGGAGCTCTTCGACCAGCTCTTCGCGACCGAGCTCCCACACCACGACGTGCACGGCCGACCCACGGTGGTGCGTCTGAGCGAGGCCGAGCTGGCCCGCAAGTTCGGGCGGTCGTGAGCGACGGTCGGCCGCGGTTCCTCGCGATTACCGGGCCGACGGCTTCCGGAAAGACGGATCTCTCCGTGGCGCTCGCCGAGCGGATCCGGCTCGAGGTCGTCTCGATGGACTCGCGCCAGGTATACCGAGGGATGGACATCGGGACGGACAAGGTGCGCGACGACGCGCGCACGGCCGTGCCCCACCACGGGCTCGACCTGGTGTCGCCCGACGAGCGCTACTCGGCGGGACGGTTCGCACGCGATGTGCGCCGATGGATCCCCGAGATCGAGGGGCGGGGCGCGGTGCCGGTCCTCGTGGGGGGCACGGGCTTCTTCCTGCGGGCGGTCGTCGATCCGATCTTCGCCGAGCCGGAGATGGACGAGGACCGCCTGGAGCGGCTGCGCGTCTGGCTCAGGTCCCAGCCCAGGGATCGGCTGGAACGCTGGGTCACGGCGCTGGATCCGGTCCGTGCCGAGGTGGCCGTCGAGGGCGGTCCGCAGCGGATGGGGCGGACGCTCGAGGTGGCGCTCCTCTCTGGCCGGCCGCTGTCGTGGTGGCACCGCGAGGCTCCGGCCGAAGCCGAGGGCCTGCCGGGCATGGTGGTGGTGCTCGACTTGCCACGCGAGGAGATGGACCGTCGCATCGACGACCGCGTGGGGGGCATGGTCGGGCGCGGTCTGGTCGACGAGGTGAAGGCGCTGCTGGCGGCCGGGCACACGGCCGACTCGCCTGGAATGAGCGGTACGGGGTACCGGGAGATCGCGCGGTACCTGGCAGGCGACGTCGAGCTGGACGAAGCCGTCGACGAGATCCGGCACAACACCAGGCGGTATGCCAGGCGCCAGCTGACGTGGTTCCGGAATCAGCTGCCGGACGACGCGGTCCGCGTGGACGCCACCGAGACGCTCACGGATCAGCTACAGCAGGTACTCGAGGCGTGGGAGGCGGCCGGGGGCCGGCTTCCGTGGCTTCAGGAGACGAACCAGGAGGTGGGGACGTGAAGATCGGGATCACATGCTATCCGACGTACGGCGGATCGGGAGCCGTCGCGACGGAGCTGGGGCTCGCCCTCGCGGAGCGAGGACACGAGGTCCACTTCGTCACGTACGCGCAGCCTTTCCGGCTCACGGGGCTGCACGAGCGGGTCTTCTTCCACGAGGTCGAGATGGAGGACTACCCGCTCTTCGAGCACCCGCCGTACTCCCTCGCGCTGGCGGTCGCGCTGCACGACGTCGTCCGGACCGAAGGACTGGATCTGGTGCACATGCACTACGCGATCCCACATGCGGCTTCGGCCTTTCTCGCGAGAGAGATGCTCGCCGAGGAGCGGCCCCTGAAGATCGTCACGACGCTGCACGGCACGGACATCACTCTCGTGGGGCTCCACCCGTCGTTCCACGAGATCACGCGCTTCTCGATCCTGAAGTCGGACGGCCTGTCGGCTGTCTCCGAGTTCCTCAAGGAGGAGACGGTCCGCGATTTCGCGGTGCCGGCCGAGCGCATCGAGGTCATCCCGAACTTCGTGGACACGCGCTTCTGGCGACCCGGCCGCGAGCCGTGTCATCGCTCGAAGCTCGCGCCCGGCGGCGAGAAGATCGTGATGCACGTCTCCAACTACCGACCCGTGAAGCGCGCCCAGGACATCGTGGGGGTCTTCGCGAAGATCCGGGAGTCGGTCGCGGCGCAGCTCGTGCTGGTCGGCGACGGGCCGGACCGGCCCCGCGCGCTGGCGCTCGCGACCGAGCTGGGGGTCCGCGACCACGTGCTCTTCCTGGGGCGGCACGCGGCGGTCGAGGAGTTACTTCCGTGCGCGGACCTCTTCCTGCTCCCGTCGGAGTCGGAGTCGTTCGGGCTCGCGGCGCTCGAGGCGATGGCCTCCGGCGCGCCGGTTGTCGCGTCCAACGCCGGGGGACTTCCCGAAGTGATCGAGGACGGCGAGACCGGGTTCATGCTCCCGGTCGGCGACATCGACGGGATGGCGGCCGCCGGGGTGCGTATCCTGTGTGACGACGCGCTCCGGAAGCGGATGTCGGCCGCCGGCCGCGGCCTGGCCGAGGAGCGGTTCTCGATCGGCAAGATCGTGCCCCGCTACGAGGCTCTATACGAGAGGGTGTTGGCCCAGTGACCCTGTGGGAGGCCGTCGTTCTCGGGATCGTCCAGGGGGCAACCGAGTTCCTGCCGGTCTCGAGCTCCGGGCACCTCGTGATCGCCGAGACCCTGCTCGGCATCCGGGACTCGGGCGTGGTCTTCGAGGTCGCGGTGCACGTGGCGACGCTGGTGTCGATTCTGCTCGTCTACCGGACGCGGGTCTGGGACCTGATGCGGGGAGCGCTCGCGCGTGACCCCACCGCGCTGAGATATGTGGGGCTGCTGGTCATCGCGACGATCCCGGCCGGTCTGGTCGGCGTCCTCTGGAAGGACACCATCGAGGGGCTCTTCGAGACCCCGTGGGCACCGGGCATCGCGCTGCTCGTCACCGGCACCTTCCTGTGGACGAGCCGACGCGCCATGGACTCGGCGACGGGCACGCTACCCGGTT
>JASFUR010000001.1:0-33958 GCA_050050215.1 Gemmatimonadota bacterium | reverse complement strand
GCTTCGCTTTCCATCCCGATCGGCTGAAGATGCGTGCTTCCTCTCGTGCCGTGCTGGCCGCTGCCGGACTCCTCGTCGGCACCGCGGCCTGCTCGTTTCCGACTCGCATGGAGCCGGCCACCCCGGCCCCCGGAGGGCACTGCCCCCTACCGAACGGCCCGTCCGTGGCGGAACGGCCGCCATCCGACTCCGACTTGCGCTGGTACCGGGCCGCCGACCCACGCGACGTCGAGCTCGCCGCACGTTGGTGCTCGACCGTCGGTGCTGCAGTCCTCCAGCTCGTACCGCGCGAGGGTGGTGTGGAGTGGCGCCCAGGCGACGCGCTCCAGGTCATCTCCTGGAACATGTGGATCGGGGGAGGCGACCTCCTTCGGTTCTTGTCCTACGAGCTCGGCGTCGACTGCTCAGTCGGCGGACGTGGGGTGTCGGGGACGAAGCCTTTCGTGCTGCTACTACAGGAGGTTTGGCGCTATTCGGCGGATCTCCCGGAGGTCGAGGGGAGCCGCATCATCCCGTTCACGATCGACCCGGATCGGGCCCAGGGCGAAAGCCCCGACATCGTGGAGGCGGCGAAACGGTGCGGGCTGGCTCTCGCGTACGTGCCTTCGGCGCGCAACGGCCCGGACGACGGTCTCCGGCCCCACGAGGACAAGGGCAACGCCGTGCTGTCCAACCTTCCGCTCACGGACCCCATCGCGTTCGACCTTCCCCTCGAGGGCGGCCGGAAAGTCGCCGTCGCCGCCACGCTGGCGATGCCCGAGGGGCGGACCATACGGGTGGTCGCGCTCCACCTGGACGTCGCGTCGACCCTCCTGCGGACTCTCCTGACAGGGAACCAGACCCGCCTCAGGCAGGCCATGGGCCTGGTCGACGGGCTGGCCCGGGCCGCGGCGGACGGACTCGCCGTGGACGCCACGGTCGTGGGAGCGGACATGAATACCTGGGCGAGCAACGAGAGCGCATTCAGGCGAATGCTGCAGGCGTTCCCCGGGTCGCCGCCGTGGGATGGGCGGGCGACGCGGAGCGGCTTCCCGACCGACCACATCTTCTTCAGGGTAGAGTCCGACGCGTCGATCGGCGTGATCGGGTACGCGCGGATCGAGAACCGCTACGGCTCGGATCACCACGCACGCCGGCTCTACGTCGTCAGTCGATCCGCGACACGATGATGCGGTCGCAGCGATCCGCGGCGCCGTCGCACTGCTGCGCCAGGTTCGCGGACGCATGGATCTGCACGTCATTGGTTCCCGACGAGCGGAAGTCGTGGAAGCGCACGCCCGACGGCCCGATCGGGCTCGAGTAGGTCGCCGTGCCGAACGGAGCCCACTGCTGCTTGGTCTCCGTGGCGCCGCTCCCAGACTCGGTCGCCGTCACCGGCCAGGGGTAGTCGCCCGGCGGGTCGGGGTTCGAGAAGATGTTCGCCGCGCCCACGAAGTCCCACGTGTCGATCGGGAAGGGCGCGGTATACCCGGTCCCGTGGAGGCTCACCGCGACCACGAAGTCCTCGAAGAGCTGCTCGAAGCTCCCCTCGCCGGTCAGCTGGATCTCACCCGTGGTGCCGCCGGCCGGGGTGTTGGGGTCCGTGAGCTCGCGGAAGAACGCCGAGTCCATGGCCTCGGAGGCACCGCCGAACGCGTCGCCGAGCCACCGATGCCAGTGCCAGCCGGTCGAGTAGAACGAGTGGCCCTCGGCCGCGCCGTCGGGGTCCGTGATCACGCTGTTGGGCTGCGAGGCCAGCGAGCGCACCGTGCCCGCGAGCACGTCGATCACGCCGGTGATCTCCCGGTCCAGGAGCCCGCCCGTCGCCGCCTGGTAGAGCTGGAACGCCGTGATCTGGTCGCCGACGGCAGGCCCGCCGTTCGCGGCCCACGCGTAACGGGACGACATCTCCTGGGATACCTCCGCCGTCCCCTCCTCGACCCAGATGTCGTTGAATCCCGTAGGACGTTGGATGCCATTGTAGAGCGAGACGACGTGCTTCATCTCGTGGGCGATCGTGCCGAGGGCGTAGTAGTCCGCCTCGCCGGTGCTCGGAGCGAGATCGGCCATCAGGGGACCGTTGAAGTAGACGGTCTCGCCCTCGTTCGAGCTCGGGCAGCCCGCGTTCCTCTGGATGTAGTCCCCGCTGTAGACGGCCGCCGCCACGTTCTCGCCGAGGTTCGGCGTGGTCACCACGTTGACGCGGCCGTTCGCGTCGGTATCCGGGATGGAGCCCCAGTACTGCTGCACCATGTCGCGGACGTAGGCGTCGTGGTAGTCGATGAGCTCCTGCGCCGCCTGGGTGCTGATGGCCGCGGTGTCCCGCTCGGCGGTCTCCTGGTAGACCGCCAGGGTGTTGCTGAACGCGATGAGGGTCACGTGCTTCCACGCCGTCGTGTCGCTGCAGTCGAGCTGGAGGAACATGCTGTCGGTCGCCGGCGGATCCACGAGCGCCGGGGGTGCACCCGCGAGGCCCGGAGGAGTGCGAGGAAGCACCGCGTCCGGGCCGAACCTCAGGTTGCGCTCGCGGAGGCGGAGCTCGTTGTGGAAGGCACGCGTGGCGTCCTGCCATTCGAGGTGGCGGAGCGAGCGACTCATGTCGATGGTGCCCACCCCGGGATCCCGTCTCAGGACCGTTGCCGGAACGGACGCGGCGCGTGGGCCCTCACCGGCCGGCGGAGCCGCGGCCATCGCGACGGGGTCCATGTAGAGCGTCACGTCCGGGACGTTGCTCTCGATGGGGATGAGCGTCGGCCGGGCCAGGGCGACCCGGTACGTGTCACCGGCCGAGCCGGCCGGCAGGAGCAGGCACTCGTCCCCCGGGAAGGAGGCGAACTCGCCGGGGCTCAGCGTGACGTCCGTGACCGTGCTGCACGACGCGGCCGAGACCGTGAGGGACCGGCTCCCGTTCACGCCGTCGACCGTGGCGGTGATCGTCGTCGTACCCTCGGTGAGCCCGGTCGCCAGACCGTCCGAGTCGATGGATGCGACGCCCGGCACGCTCGACTCCCACGTGACCGTCCGGCCCGTGAGGGGTGAGCCGGAATCGTCGAGCACCTCCGCGGTGAACTGCAGCGTCAGGCCCACCTCGAGGGCAGCGGAGGCGGGAGAGACGTTGATGCTCCCCACCTCCACCTCCACGACCGTCGTCCCGCTGTTGCACGCGGCCAGAAGGAGCAGCGCGAGGATCCTGGACGGACGAAGGTGCCTCATGAAGCGGTCCCGGTTGGTCGGAAGTACGGGCACGTCGGTGGGGAAGACGCACGGTGCAATGTTAGTCGATCACGCGCGCCGGACGCCAACATTATCGGCCCGCGGGGATGTTACGGCCCGACGCCGGGATCGGCTCCGGATCCCTCAGATGCCTCACCTCATATGACGCCCGAGTCTCCGAAGTTCCTGCGCTCGGGCGGCCTTCGTGGCGTCTCGAGCTCAGGCGAGGAGCGCGGGTACGAGCTCCCCGGCGGGCCCCCGCAAGCTGACGGACGCGAGCGAGGTCAGCGGCGTGGATTCGGGGTTGACCTCGATGACGGCCCCGCCGGCGTGAACGGTGACCTCGGGGACCGACGCCGCGGGGTACACGATGGCGCTCGTTCCCACGACCAGGCAGACGTCCGCGGCGCGGGCGGCTTCGAACGCCGCCCCGATCACGTCGGCGTCGAGCGCTTCTCCGAACCAGACCACGTCGGGGCGCAGCAGGCCCGAGCAGACGGGGCAGCGCGGGAGGGTCTCGAGGGCCGTGGCGTCGACGTCCTGCGTGCCGGGGCTCCTGCGCCCGCACTCGCCGCAGCGGTCCCGGTGGATGGCGCCGTGGACCTCGAGCGGATAAGCGTCCTCGGGTCGCTGATCGTCCTCCGCGACTTGTTCCGCGGCCCGGTGATGGAGTCCGTCCACGTTCTGGGTGACGATGGTCGCGCGGTCGCCGCCCAGAGCCAGCCGCGCGAGGGCCGTGTGCGCGGCATTCGGCATGCACTCGGCGATGAACGCCCGTCGCCAGGCGTACCACTCCCAGACGAGCCTGGGATCGCGGGCGAAGGCCTGCGGGGTGGCGAGCTCCTCGGGCCGGTAGGACTTCCACAGCCCCTGTGCGCCCCTGAACGTCGGCACGCCCGACTCGGCGGACACGCCCGCTCCCGTGAGAACCGCGATGCGCTCGGCGCCACCCAGGAGATCACGGGCGCGCTCGAGGTCGCCGCTCATCCGCGGAAGGCGCTCCAGGCGAGAGCGGCCCAACCGAGCAGAAACGTCAGGCCCCCCACGGGCGTGATCCAGACGAGCCACCGCGAGCCGGTCAGGGCCAGCAGGTAGAGACTCCCCGAGAACAGCACGATGCCGGCGACGAAGAGCCAACCCGAGGCGAGAACCGCGCCGGACTCCCACCTGGATGCCGCCCAGGCCACGGCCAGCAGCGCCAGCGCGTGGTACATCTGGTAGCGGACGCCGATTTCGAACGTCGAGATATCGTCGGCGCTCAGCACCCGCTGAAGCCCGTGAGCTCCGAACGCGCCGAGCCCGACGCCGAGGCCGCCGAGAAGCGAGCCGAGCAGGAAGAACATGCGTACGGATGTCATGCGAGGACGTTCGCATTCGGGGCGGGGCCGCGCCAGTGTGCCCCCGCCGCTCGCGAGTCGTGCGGCGCGCCATTATCCTGGGTCTCTGGTCCGCTGCCCGAATGCATGCCCTCTACCCTCGGCCGACCTCCGAACTTGCCGTTTCGTCTCAGTCCGCCACGCGATCGCAAGCTGTACCGACTCGTGAAGAAGGCGGAGCCCATCTCCCTGGTGAAGGGACGCTCGCTGTACGCCGCCGGGGATACGGCCAGGGAGGTCTTCCTCGTCCAGCGGGGATACATGCGCCTCGTGCTCCCGGCGATGGACAAGGGCAGACCGGAGCGCACCGTGGGTGTGGCGCTCCCCTGGGAGCTCTTCGGCGACGAAGCGTTCACCGAGGGACACCGCCGGTACGGCGCCATCGCAGGCGCCACGTGCACGGTCTTTCCGCTGCCGAAGACGGGGGTGCTCCACGGCCTCAAGACGGCGAGGAAGAGCCTCGACGCGTATCTCGACGGCGTCGAGCGGGAGCTGCACCGGTTGCGTCACGCGCAGGGGGGCTCGCGCGGTCCCACGGCCGCCCAGCGGCTCGCCGAGGTGCTCCTCGACGTGGCCGACCGCTGCGGAGAGCCGGACGGCCGCCGGATCGAGATCCCCGAACGCCTCACGCACCAGGTGCTCGCCGACCTCGCCGGCTCCCACCGCGCCACGGTCACGACGCTTCTGAACGACTGGCTCTACGACGGCATTCTCTCCACGTCGTCGAACGGTTGCGTCTGTATCCAGAAGCACGCTGGGTTGTGGGCTCTGGCGGGTTACGACCGTCCGAGTGAAGCGCCGGCGGACCCGCCACGGGACATGCGCACCTCGCGTTGACCCGAGTCACCGCCACATCTAGGTTTTTGCGCTCTCCAGACCACCCCTCGGAGTGATCCCGGTATGGCGCAGCGGCATCGAGGCACGCGTAGCAAACACAAGGGCAACGAGCCCGACGACGTCTTCGTCGAGAAGGTCCTGCACCTCGGCAAGTGGGCCGAGGCCAACCAGCAGCTGCTTACCATCCTGATCGTCGTCATCGCGATCGGCGTGCTCGGGATGGTCTACTACCGGAACTACCGGGCCAACCTGAACCTCCAGGCGGCGTCCGAGCTCGAGCAGATCTACCAGAGCATCTCGATCAACGACACCGAGGGTGCCCGCACGCAGCTCGCGACCTTCCTCGAGCGCTCCGCGGGGACGCCGTTCGAGGCCGAGGCCAGGCTCCTGCTGGGTGAGCTCTACCTGAAGGACGACAGCCCCGAGCAGGCGGAGGCCGTCCTGAGGCCCGTGGGAGAGGCGCCGCGTCGGCCCATCGAGTTCCAGGCGGCGATGCTCCTCGGAGCCGCCCTCGAGGAAGACGGTGAGTGGGACGATGCGATTCAGGTGTACCTCGGCATCGCCGACCGGTCGGAGCTGGATTTCCAGGTGAGGGACGCGCTCCAGGCGGCCGCCCGCATTCGCAGGGACCAGGGCGATCTGGACGGGGCCATCACCCTCTATCAGCGCCTTCTCGACGGCCTCGACGAGGCGGACCCGCAGAGGGGCCAGTACCAGATGCGGATCGAGGAGATCGAGACGGCGAGGCAGGCCTAGGCTCGTTCCCATCGCGCCGGCGCCTCCGTGCCGCGCTGTCAGCCTCTGATCAACTCGTCGGCCCGCACGGACTCCACGCTTGATTCGTCCGTGCGGGCCACGACTCGGTCGTCGTCGAAGATCACCGGGGCATTGGTACCGGATCCCACTCCGTATGCGACCTCGGAGTGCTTCGTATAATATGTATTATGTTATTCTAAGAACGAGCCCATGGGATCTCCACCTGGGTAGCGGCCCCGGAACACGCCGAATCGGGTGATCCGACTGCCCCACCGCGTACACTCGGATGCTCATGCGCCTGGAGGGATGCGCCCCGGAGGGCCCGAACACCTGCGGACCTGCGCTGACCCCGGAGGAGCGATGGTCCTTCCGATGGGATCGGACTACTCGACCCGGTACTGCCAGGGCTGAATCGCCTCGACGCGCACGTTGGCCGTCCCGGTGCCGACCATTCCGAGGCGCACGGCGGCCGCGTACGACACGTCGATGATGCGGGAGTCCGTGTCGGCGAACGGACCACGGTCGTTCACCCGCAGCACCACGGCTTGCCCGTTGTCCAGGTTGGTGACCCGTACGAAGCTCGGGAGCGGGAGCGTCCGGTGGGCGGCCGTGAGCTTGTACATGTCGTAAGGCTCCCCGCTGCTCGTGTTGCGGCCGTGGAAGTCCTCCCCGTACCAAGAAGCCTTACCGCGCTCGTCGTAGCCGTAGGACCAGTCGAGGACACGGTATCGATGCCCGTTCTGCTCGTACGAGACCATGTTGCCAGAGCCCGCCGGCGGCTCGGGTGACGGAATGATGTCCGGAATCGACGCGACGGACCCCCCAGCCGGAGGACGCGAAGACACGGAGGGTGCCATTCGGCCCTGAGAGCCGATCATCGTGCAGCCCCCGAGCAGCAGCGCCGCCGGAAGCGCCGCTAGCCGCTGAGACCGTCCCATCCCTTCACCTCCTTGTAGACCTTCTTCACGAGCTTCCTCTGCTTCTTGTCAGACATACGAGCTAAGTACCCACTGACAAAGCGTTTATCGTCTGTGACCTCACGCAGGATATGGACTCCCTCCGGGACCGGAGGCATCGCCTGATCCTCGGACTCGAGCTCGATCTCGATGAGGATGAGCCCGTCCAAAGGGCCCAGAAAGCGATCCAGTTCCCAGTCCCCCACGTGCCAGCGGATCTTCTCGATGACGCAATCCTCAGCCGCCTCGAAAAGGACCGTCGCGAGCTCGTCGGGGACGACGGCCTCGTGCTCTTCCCTCCGGATCCCCTTCCCGCTCTTGCACGTCAGGACCGCCCCTCTGGGCTCTCCGATGCGGATCCTCACCGATGGCTGACCGTTCCGGATGTATCCCTGTCGCAGGTGGTACCCCTCGCCGAGACGGAGCCACATGGCATCGGCCACGCGCACCAGAAAGCGTCGCTCGATTTCCCAGGCCATGTCCGGTCCTTCTCGCTCTCGTGGGCTCACCCGGAGTGGAATCCGCCCATTCGATGGCGAATCTGCGGGCGGAACGCAACGTTTTCGTGCCTCGTGGGTTGCGGGCCCTTTGGCTCCGCTGAGGCCCGCAGATTAGGTTCATGGGCCTCAACGCGGAATGAGACGCGACGCGCTCCTGGTCCCCCGGCAGCTGCCGGGCCGAAGCGCGGACTCACCGACCCCACGGCGGCTCGGACACGTGAAGATCCTCTACATCGTCACGGCCTACAAGCGTCATCAAGACGATGTCGTCACCCCGTGGCTCGTCGAGACGATTCAACGGCTGCGCGCCGACGGGATCGACGTGGAGGTCCTAGCACCCTCCTACCGTGGCCTCCGCAGCCACACGGTCGACGGCGTGCGGGTGCATCGGTTCCGCTACGCTCCGGCTAGGATCGAAGACCTCACCCACGACCAGACGGCGCCCGATCGCATCCGATCCCGGCCCGCCTACCTCGCCCTCGTGCCGGGGTATGTGGCTTCGGGCGCCCTCGCCGCGGCGCGCATCGTACGTCGCGGCCGATTCGACGCCGTGCACGTCCACTGGCCGATCCCGCACGCTCTTCTCGGCTTCGCGGCACGACTCGTCACGAGGGTTCCCGTGATCTGCACTTTTCACGGCGTCGGCCTCACCTGGACGAACCGTCAGCTGCGTCCACTCAAGCCGCTGCTGCGCTGGATCATCCGCCGCTCCGACGCGGTCACGGCCAACTCCACCTATACGAGCGCCATGATCCGCGCGGTCTACGACCGTGAAGTGCACCGCATCGCCTTCGGCAGCTCGATCGACGTCGGATCGGAGACCGAAGCCACCCCGTCACTCGATTCCGGCCCCCTTTCCCTGCTCTTCGTGGGCCGTCTCGTGGCCCGGAAGGGAGTCCGTTACCTGCTCGATGCCCTCACGCAGGCTCGGACTCGGGTCCCGGTGGAGCTCCGCGTCGTGGGCGACGGGCCGCTTCGCGAGTCTCTGGAGGCGCACGCTCGCAGCGCGGGAGTGGACGACATCGTGACCTTCGAAGGGTTCGTGGACGACGCGACCCTGCGTGACCGCTACAGGAGCGCGGACGCGTTCGTGCTGCCGGCCGTCGTCGACGAAAAGGGAGACACGGAGGGCCTCGGCGTGGTGCTCATCGAGGCCCTCGCGCACGGCAAGCCGGCCATCGCGAGCCGCACCGGCGGGATCGTCGATGTCGTGAAGGACGACGAGACCGGGCTCCTCGTGGAGCCGGGCGACACGGCGGCCCTGGCGGAAGCGATCGTACGCCTCGCGGAGTGCCCCGAGCTGCGCGCTCGCCTCGGCTCACAGGGTCGCGCCCTGGTACGCGACGAGTTCTCGTGGAGGACCGTCGTTCCGCGCCTCGAGGCACTGTACCGGGACGTCGCGTCGAAAGGGCGCGGCCGACGCGTCTCGCGCGGCCTTGACGGAGCACATCGATGATGACACGGTCGACGGCGATTCCCGTCGGGTTGTGTGGCATGAAGCTGGAGCTCCGTACGTGAGCGATAAGAAGCGGTCGGGCGACGACTCCGGCGACGAGTTCTTCCCTCCCCTGCTGCTCATCGGCAGCTACGTCGTCCTCGCCATCGCCCTCTTCATGCCGGCGCTCATGCCCGGGATGCAGATCTTCGGCACGGACTACCTCGCCATCAGCTACATCTTCGAGGAGTTCGTGACGCATCAGTTCCAGGCGGGCGAGCTACCGAAATGGATCCCGTACGTGTACGGGGGCGTGCCGTACTTCGCCAACTCGATGGACATCTACTACCCGGTGTCCCTCGTCCTTCGGCTCATCGGCGTGCCGACGTACAAGCACCTGGCGATCATCTTCGTCGTGCAGTTCGTGCTCGCCGGCTGGGGTACGTACGCGCTGCTGCGCGAGTTGGGGGCGAGGCGCTTCGCAGCGTGGCTGACGGGTCTCTCGTTCATGTTCTCGGGATACCTGATCTCGTACGTGTACGGGGGGCACGACGGGCGCACGATCGTGGCCACCTTGGCGCCGTTCTTCCTTTTCGCGCTCCACCGGGCTGTGCGTACGGGTGGGCTACGCTGGTTCGCGCTGGGCGGCTTCGTGCTGGGCTCGGCCATGCTCTCGTTCCAGATACAGAGCGCCTACTACGTCCTCCTCGCGGGTGGTCTGTGGGGAGTCTTCCTCCTCTTCCGCTTCCCCGAGCGGGTCGTGAGGAAGCTTTCCGGAGCGGCCTTCATGCTCACGGCGGCGTTTGCGCTCAACGCCGTCAACTTCCTCCCGTTCGCCGGATACGTGGACGCGTCGCCGCGAGCGGGGCCCGGACGCGGCTACGAGTACGCAACCTCGTGGTCGATGCCGCCGGTCGAGATCACCGGGCTCGCCGTACCCGAGCAGGCCGGCATCCTCGACGCGTACCGAGGCGCCAACCCGTTCAAGCTGCACACCGAGTACCTGGGCGCGTTCGCGTTGCTGCTCGCCGTCGTCGGCGTCTACGTGCTGCGACGTGACCGGGTCGCGTGGTTCTTCGGCGGGCTCGCGCTGTTCATACTGACCATCGCCTTCGGTGGATACACGCCGATCTACCGGCTCTACTACGCGGTGCTGCCGGGCACGGCTCGGTTTCGAGCGCCGTCCCTGGCCTTCTTCCTCTTCATCCTGTGCATCGTGGTGGTCGCGGGCCTCGCGCTCGATCGCCTCTCGACGCTGCGCGAGGAGGCGGCGTCGGGGCGACGCAAGGCGGAGCGTGCCGCCGCGTCCAGCGAGCTCGCCACCGCGACCCGGGTCATGCTTGCTGCCGGCGGGGTCGCGGTGCTCTGGGGCCTGATCGCCTCGACCCAGGGTGCTCAGCGACCGACGTACCCTCCGGGCGCGTGGCGCTTCGTTCTCTTCACGGGCGTGACCCTCGGCGCCTTGTGGGCATGGCTGCGCGGCAAGCTGCCGCTCCGCGCAGCCGGGATCCTCATCGGCATCATCGTCGTGACGGACCTCTGGGTCATCGATCGGCGGTTCATCGAGGCGATCCCGGGTCCCGATCAGGTCTTTCCACGGGACGAGATCGTCGAGTTCCTGAGCACACAGGATGGTCCCTTCCGCACCTTCGTGCTTCCGGACCTGCCGCAGGACGACTACCTCACGCTCTTCGATCTGGAGATCGTGGGGGGCGAGCACGGCAACCAGCTGCAGGCCTACAACGAGTTCCTGGGCACGAGTGGGGCCTCGTACACGGACTTCAGCAACATGAACAACCCCGTGTTCCTCGCCCTCGCGAACGCCCGATACGTGCTGACGCAGCAGAACGTCCAATCACCGATCTTCGAGCCGGTGTTCCGAGGACGAACGCGAAACGGGCGGTCCGCCATCGTCTACCGGAACACGACGGCATTGCCGAGAGCGTTCGTGGTGGCCGCGGCGGAGCAGGTGCCGGAGCCCGACGGCGCGCTCAGGGCGATGCAGGAGGAAGGGTTCGATCCGCTCCGGGCTGCCCTGGTCTACGATACCGTCTCGGGTGGGTCCGACCCGAGCACGCTGCAGGCCGACGCTCGAGTGACACGGCACGACCCCGCCAGGGTCGACGTCGAGGTCCAAAGCAATCAGCCCGCCTTCCTGGTTCTGACGGACAACTACTATCCCGATTGGGTCGCACGCGTCGACGACGCTCCGGCGCGGGTCCTGCGGGCGTACCACACCTTCCGCGCCGTTCCGATTCCGGCCGGAACGCACACGGTCACGTTCACGTTCGAGCCCCCCTCCCTCCGCATCGGGCTCGTCATCACGCTTCTGGCCGCCGGGGTGCTCCTGGTGGTGACGGTCGTCTCGGTGCTGAGCGCGCGCCGGGCCGCCCCTCCCCCCGAATCCGCTTGAGCCGGAGCTTCCTGCGCCGCCTCGCCGGCACGCTGTTCATCGTCGCAGCGCTCTTCTTTCTGGTGCGCGCGGTCGTGGGAAGGCGCGAGGAGCTGCTCGCCTACGATTGGTCGTTCGAAGGAGGATGGCTGGCCCTGTCGATCGCCCTGCTCCTATGCGGCCTGATGGGAAGCGCCGTCATCTGGCGACGCGTCCTCGCCGCCTTCGATCACGACGTCGCCCTCGTTCCCCTCGCACGCGTCTGGTTCGTGTCCAGCCTGGGCCGCTACATCCCCGGCAAGGTGTGGCAGCTGGTCGGCGTGGCCGACATGGCCCGCGCCCTCGGGATCGACGCCGTGACGTCGATCACCTCCCTGGCGCTCTACATGCTGTACGCGACGCTGTCCGCATCGGTGCTGGGCGTCTACCTGTTTCCCCTGGATGCGATCCCGGCCCTCGAGGCGCCGCTGGTCGTCGCTCGCTGGGTCGCGCCGATGGCGCTGCTCCTCCTGCATCCTGCGCTCGTGCGAGCTGCTCTGCGGATTCCCGGGCGCCTGCTGAAGCGCGAGCTCCGCCCCTGGCGGGGTACTACCGTCGACGCCGCGGTGCTCCTGGTCATGTGCACGGGCCAGTGGCTCGTATACGGCGCGGCCTTCCACGCGTTCACGGCGAGCCTCACCGATGCCCCCATCGCCCTGTTCCCTCATCTCGTCGCGAGCTTCGCGCTTTCGTTCGTCGCAGGATACGTCGTCGTCATCGCGCCGGCGGGCCTGGGCGCCAAGGAGGGAGCCCTCGCCCTGTTGCTGAGCGGTGTCATGCCGCTCGGGGTGGCGGCGGCCGTCGCGATCGGGGCACGACTGTGGACCATGACAGGCGAGGTCATCCCGGCCCTGCTGCTGCTGCGCAGGCGGGCGTGAGCACGCGGCGCGACGTCGAGGAGTTCTACACCCGACGCTACACGCATCCGCCGGGATCGATGCGCGACTACCGCACGTACCTGCGCACGGTGGGGGCGCGCACGGGGGGACGCTTGCTCGACATCGGATGCGGTGAGGGCTTTCTGTTGCGTGATGCCGAGCAGGTGGGGCTCGACCCGTTCGGCGTGGAGATCGCCCCCAACGCGGTCGCGCTCGCGCGGGCCCGCACCCCGTCGGCGGGGCTCGCCCGCGCGGCAGGCGAGGCCCTCCCCTTCCGGGACGCCGCGTTCGACGTCGTCATGTGCCTGGGCAGCCTCGAGCATTTCCTCGATCCCGCCGTGGGCATTTCCGAGGTAGCGCGTGTGCTCCGACCGGACGGCGTCGCCTTGCTCGTGGTCCCCAACGCGGACTTCATCGTGTGGCGCCTCCGCGGCTCCGGAGGGACTGAGCAACAGGAGGCGCAGGAGTTGCTGCTCGACCTGACGGGCTGGCGCACGCTCATCGAGCGTCGAGGCCTCCGGGTCGCGCGTGTCGAGAAGGAGCCCTGGCACACGAAGCCGGCCGGGTTCTGGACGCGCACGCTGCGCACGGTCGCGCGGGCCGTGATTCCCCTCCGCTGGACCTACCAGTTCAGCTTCGTATGTCGGCGCGCCACGTGATGCAGCCTCTGGCCGCCGAAGCCGCCCGGCCGGGCCCCCTCGTCAGAGCTTGCCGAATAGGTCCCTGAGCTTCAGCGACCAGACCCGCCAAATGGCCTCGCCGACGATCTTCCTGGACATCTTCGACTCGCCGCTGTCGCGCTCCGTGAAGAGGATCGGGATCTCCACCATCGAGAAGCCTTTGCGGTATGCCCTGAACTTGAGCTCGATCTGGAAGGCGTAGCCGTTGGATCGAATCCGCTCGAGACCGACGGCCTCCAACACCTCGCGACGCCAGCAGTTGAATCCGCCGGTCGCGTCGCGCACGGGTATGCCGGTGATGATCCGCGCGTAGAAGCAGCCGAGAAGGCTGATCAGCAGGCGGCTCATCGGCCAGTTGGACACCGTGACGCGACCGGCCACGTAGCGGGACCCCACGACGACCGGATACTGCGCCGCGGCCTCGATCATACGCGGGAGCGCGTCCGGAGGATGGGAGATGTCGGCGTCCATCTCGAAGAAGAGGTCGTAGTCGCGGGCGAGGCCCCAATCGAACCCAGCCAGGTACGCTTTGCCCAGCCCGTCCTTCGCCTCTCGCTCCAGCACGTGGAGCCGCGGATTCTCCAGCGCAAATTCACGCGCGAGCTCGCCGGTCCCGTCGGGTGAGGCGTCGTCGACGACGAGCACGTCGATGCGCTCGTCCTGCTCCAGGATGCGAGGGATCTTCCGCGGCAGGTTGTCGCGCTCGTTGTACGTCGGCACGATGACCAGGATGCGGTCTGGGGTCATGTGTCGCCCTCGGCCCTAGGGTCGCCTACGGGAGCCGTCCAGATGGCCCAGTGTCGCGTGAGACGCCAATCGCCTACGTGCTCCTCTTGCGGATCGTCTCCAGCTCGTCGCGCACCTGTGCCACCTGTTCCGAGACGAGACCGAACCCCACCAGGAGGAAGCCCAGCGTCTCCAGCAACATGACGAGGTACAGGAGGGGCCGATACCCCATGGGCGGCACGTACGGCTCGAACCCCAGCATCGGGTGAAGGAAGCGCAGGTACAGCGTGACCGCGGCGACGAGCACACCCAGCGTGGCCAGAGCGAGCCCCGTACCGCCGAAGAGCAGGAGCGGCTTCCGCGAGAAGAGGAGGAGGAACCAAACGGAGATCAGATCAATGAGCCCGACCCCGATCCTGAACGGCCCCTGATACTTGGACACGCCAGCCCGCCGGGGAAGCAGCTCGATGTCGAGCTCCGTGACGCTCGCGCCCCTCGCGTGCGCGAGAACGACGAAGAAGCGGTGCCAGTCGTGGCGCAGCGTGACGCCCTCCAGGGCGCTGCGGCGAAAAGCCTTCATGGAGTTGAGGTCGTGGACCGGGACGTCGAAGATCCGCCGCGAGAGGCGATTGTAGACCGACGACACCGCCTGCTTGTCGTAGCTGCCGATCTTCTTCCCGGTCACGATATCCCAGCCCTCGTCCAGCTTCTCGAGGAAACGCGGAATCTCCTCGGTCGAGTGCTGGAGATCGGCGTCGAAGAGAACGATGAAGCTCCCGGTGCTCGCCGCTGCGCCCGTCACCATCGCCTCGGTCTTGCCCAGGTTCTGTTTGTGCCGGACGACCTTGAATGCGTCCCAGCCCTCGGCTTCCCTCTCCGCGACCTCGGCGGTGCCGTCCGTCGAGCCGTCGTCGATGAGGACGACTTCGCCCTCGAGCGAGTGTCGCTCGAACGTCTGCCGGAGCTCTCGCACCAGATCGGGGATCACCGGCGCCTCGTCGTAGGCGGGCACGAGGACCGTGAAGTCGCGGCGTGCGACGATGTCGGGTGTCACACCCGCTTCCGCATGCGAGCGGGGAGAATACCCATCTGGTCGCGATACTTGGCTACCGTGCGGCGCGCGATCTTGACGCCGTCGGCCTTGAGGAGCTTCACGATCGCCTGGTCCGTGAGCGGCTTCTTCTCGTCCTCGTCGGCGACCATGTGCTTGATCTTGTCCTTCACGGCCCTGGCCGAGAGGTCCTCACCACCCACAGTGGAGAGCCCGCTCGAGAAGAAGTACTTGAGCGAGTACACGCCTCGGGGAGTCTGCACGAACTTCTTGTTGGTCACGCGTGAGACGGTCGACTCGTGCATCTCGATGTAGTCGGCCACCTCGCGGAGCGTCAGCGGCTTGAGGTATTGCACGCCGCGCTCGAAAAAGTCGCGCTGCCGGTCCACGATGAAGTTCATGACCTTGAGCATGGTCTGACGGCGCTGCTCGATCGCCTGGATCATCCAGTTGGCCGAGTTCAGCTTGCTCGCGATGAACTCCTTGTTCTCGCCTTTGAACTTGTTCTTGTTGCGAGCCACGTCCCTGTAGGACTGGGAGATGCGCAGCCGCGGCAGGCTGGTGTCGTTGGCGAAGACCATGTACTCGCCGTCGATCTTCTCGACGATGAGATCCGGGATCACGTATTGCTCCGGCGCAACCGAGTGTTTCAGCCCCGGTTTCGGATCGAGATGGCTGATCTCGTCGCAGGCGTCCTGGACCTCCTTGGGCGTGATCCCGAGGTCCCGCGCGATGTCGTTCCAGCGGTGGTTGATGAGCGCGTCGAAATGCTCGTCGACGATCTCGTACTGGGGCGTGCCCTCCTCGTCCCGCTGGCGAAGCTGGATCAGGATGGACTCCCTGACGTCACGGGCCGCGATTCCGGGGGGGTCGAAGGCCTGCACCACCGTGAGCATCCGCTCGCCCTCCACCGTCTCGTACGGACGGAAGAGCTCGTCGATCTCCGCCAGCTCCCTGGCGCGCTCCTCCTCGTCCTCGATGCCCTCGGCGGTCTCGACGGCGGTCGGACGCACCTCTTCGAGCCACTCGTTGACCCCGTCGACGACCTCTTCGACACTGCACGCCAACATGCCCGAGTCGTCGACGTTGCCGATGATCTCCTCGCCGAGGCGCAGCTCGCGCTCCGAGACCGAGAGGAGCCGGAGCTGCTCGAGCAGATGGTCGTGCAGGTCCTCGGCCTCGACGGGCGTGGGCTCGTAGAACTCCTTCTGCTCGTACTGCTGGCGGCGGCCGCCGACCTCGAAGCCGTCGAGGAGGATCTCCTCCCAGTCGACGTCGTCGTCGCCCATGGGCTCGTCCTGGGTGTCCTCCTTGAGCTCGACCTCCTGCTGCTCCTCGGCCTCGGTCATCTCGAGGAACGGATTCTCGGCCATCTCCTCCTTGAGATGCTGCTCGAGATCCAGGAGCGGCATGTAGAGCAACTCCATCGCCTGGTACAGGCGAGGGTTGATCCGCATGTCCTGCCGGAGCTGTTGGCTCTGGTAGAGCTTCGTGTTGAAGCCGCTCATATCATCTCGTCGAACGATTCACAGTAGGGTCCGTCGCCGTCATTCCGCGGAGACTTCGTCCGGGGAGCCCGTGGCGGCGTCCTGCGCCCCGATGGGCTCGGTGACCTGCGCGACCGCGGCCACCTCGGGCTCCGGGAACCGCTGGCGCATGCGCGCCGTCAGGATCGGGCCGAGATAGACCTGGGCGACCTCGTCGTTCCAGACGAGCTCGGACACCGTGCCGCTCACGCCGATCTTTCCGTCGTACATGATGTAGGCCCTGTCCACGATCTCGAGCGTCTGCTCGACGTTGTGGTCGGTGATGATGACGCCGATCCCCTTCCCTCGGAGGCCCTGCACGATCTCCTGGATGTCGTTCACCGCGATGGGATCGATGCCCGCGAAGGGCTCGTCGAGAAGCATGAACTTCGGCTCCTGCACGAGCGCCCGCGTGATCTCCAACCTGCGTCGCTCACCGCCGGACAGCGAATACGCCTTGTGCTCACGTAGGCCGAGCAGCCCGAGCTCGTCGAGGAGCTCGTTCAGCCGAGCCTTCTGGTCGGCCTTGGAGAGCCCCATGGTCTCGAGGATCGCGAGAACGTTCTCCTCGACCGTCAGCTTCCGGAACACCGACGGCTCCTGAGCCAGGTAGCCGATTCCCCGTCGGGCGCGCTTGAACATCGGCGTCCGCGTGAGATCGTCGTCGTCCAGGTGCACCGTGCCGGAGGCCGGAGGGATGAGCCCGACCATCATGTAGAACGTCGTCGTCTTCCCGGCGCCGTTCGGACCGAGCAGGCCGACGATCTCGCCCTGCTCGACGCTGATGTCGACGTCGTTCACGACTTTCCGCCCTCGATAGATCTTCGTGAGCCCCTCGGCCCACAGGCGGCTGCCGTTCGTCGTCGTCAATGAAGCCTCCACGCGGTGCGTTTCCGTCTCTATGTAAGGTATGGTTCTTGCTACGCCCCGTCGCCCCCGGGGTTCACCGGGGCACTGGACGGATCGGGAGACGGCACGTCGGATATGGGGTCGGCGGGGTCGTCCGACGCGGCGTCGGCGTCGTCATCCGTCGGCTCGGCAGAGCGCTTCAAAGGCTCGAGATGCCAACCGCTCACCTGGCCCACCGACTCCACCCGGTCAGCCTGACCGTCGTCCATGAAGATCGTGATCTCGTTGGCGAGGAGATAGCTGACCGCCGGCGGATCCACTCCGGCCACGGCCGTCGAGTCCGACGGAACGAGCCGGTAAAGCGCGTGCGCACGGACCCGTGCGACGATCCGATCCACCGTGTAGCCGCCCGGGGCCGAAGCCGAGTCGGCCACTGCTCCCGGCGCTGCGGTCGTGTCCGTGGCCAGGAAGACCTCGATCGTATCGGCGTCCATCCAGTCGGTGCGCGCGAGCTCGGGTAGCGCCTCTACGTTCAATTCGGACCGGGTATTGGAGATGCTGTGCGCCCGGCCTGCCGCGAAGATCCGATCGAGCTCGCCGCCCGGGGCCGAGAGGTCGAGCGAGTCCGCGGTCAGCTCGAAGTCCTGGGCGACGGCACGGGGCTGGCCCGGTGCCGCCGTAGAGTCCTCCGACGTGCTGTCCGGCGTCGCGGGGGCGCTGGGAGCCCTCGGGCGTCGAGGGTCCGGGGCGACGGAGTCCGGCTCGGGCAGCGGGACTGCGACCATACGCTGCAGGTCGCCGTCCGCCATGTGCAGCACCACCTGCGGTGCCGTCACCTCGAGGTCCTCACCGGTCAGCACCGCGTCCCTGAGCGCCCGAATCTCGTCGCTACCGTCGGACGCGGACACCATCGTGATCCGCCGGCCGACGAGGTCGTACGAGTTGCTCTCGACCCGGGCGGAGCCCTCGAGCCGTAACTCGCCGAGGTCGCCGTCGTACTCCGCAGAGTCGGCGAAGGCGAAGAGCGAGTCGCGGGTGATCTCGACGGTACCGACGGCATTGAAGTAGGAGTCCCCGCGGAAGAAGAGCCGGTCGCCGACCATGATGTACTCCTGGGGCTCGGCGGGTTCTTCGGGAACGATGCGCTCGGGCTCCGGGGGCTCCGGAGTCGGCTCGGGGGAGGCGATCGCCGCGCTGTCGGGAGTCGCGAGGGCGCTGTCCGCGGCTGCGACCCCGCCGGTGGCGAGGCTGTCCAGCGCGAGGCTGTCCAGCGCGAGGCCCGTGCTGTCGGCGTCCGCGGTCTCCATCGCCGCATCGGGCGCTGTCGATACCGTGTCCGGCGGCGGTGGCGGGCGCTTTGGATAGACAGTCGCCCGCGGGCGGATGCCGTCGTCCCCGATCGTGAACGTCATCTCCTCGACGTCGCGGGTCTCCGTCTGACGCAGGAGCACGAGATCGCCGTTCTCCACCGTCGAGCCGTCCTCGTGGTTGGTGACGCGGACGCCGCCCTGGGCCTGGATGCGGCCCACGCGGTAGAAGTACCGCGCCTCCTCGGATTCGAGCTCACGAGCTCCGTCCCGGTAATGCACCGCCCGGATCAGGAGGAACATCCCCTGCTCCGTGTTCGCGACGGCCGAATCGGCCGCGATCTCCACTTGGTCGGCGTTGCACAGCAGGTGTGGATTCGTGATGTACGTGAACGGGCCCCGGGTCACGTACAGGTCGTTTCCGGTGTCCGCATAGCGGCAGCTTTGTTGCGCGGCCAGGTGTCCGGTCGAGGTCGACAGGGCTGCCAGCGACGTCGCGACCACCGCGACGGAGCGAAGATTGGCGACGGGCACGGGACGGACGGCTACGTCAGTTGAAGATCGTACCGGCCTCACCACGCACGTTGCGCACCGTGACGTTCGTGAAGTCGATATCGGACTCGAACGCCGATCCCCGCGTGACCGACCCGTCCGCCATGGTCCTCACGGTAGCCGAGTCGCTCCACACCCGATCGATGCTGGGATCGTAGTTGATCTCCGCGCTCTCGATCTTGCTGCCATCGTTGTGGATCGTCAGGACCACGTCGCCCCGAGCGACCATGCGGTCCGTCTGCTGATCCCACTCACCCGTGAGCCCCGTGACGGTCGCCCGGTCGTTGCCGTTCTCGTCGAAGAACGTCGCCGTCATGCCGCGCAGGTCGACCTTCACGGAATCCGCGTAGGTGTAGGCGGTGTCGGCCTGGATGCGACCGGCCCGCACGCCGTTCGTCGTCATGAACGCGGTCATGCCGAAGACGATGGGCGACTCCAGGTTCTCCATCTGCTGCGTGGCGCTGCCGGGCTCCACGGCCTGCTCGCTGCAGGCCGCGGCTCCGAGGACGACGGCCGTGCCGAGCAACAGATGTGCGGCCCGTCCGCTGGGTCTCAGTCTTCGCCGAGGGTGCATGGCTCTGTGAGGCTCCGAGTCTCTCGATGTGGCGCTGGGTCGTGTCGTCTTCACTGGTACACAAAGCATTCGCATTCGATCGTTCGCCAGGGTCGTCAGCTCCGGCTCCGCTCCGCGACGTACTGCTCCACCACCGCGTCCAGGTTTCCACGGGCCTCCAGCAGGGCCTCACAGAACTCCCGGACGGCCCCGTGTCCTCCCCTGAGGGTCGAGGTCCACTTGGCGATGTCCCGGACCGTGGACGTCGCGTTGGAGACCGCCGCGGGCAGTGCGACGCGCCTCAGCACGGCGAGGTCCGGGATGTCGTCACCGAGCATGGCCACGGCATCCCAATCGACCCCCTTTTCGTCGAGAAGTCGCTCGACGACCCGGATCTTGTACGCGTCGGGCTCCTGGTGGCACTCCACGCCGATCTCCCGTGCACGCAGCTCCGTAGCGGTGGAGACCCGGCCCGATACCAGGACCACGTCGAGACCTCCCCACTTCAGCATCTTGATGCCGACGCCGTCCTGGATGTCCCACCGCTTCAGCTCGATCGGATGGCCGTCCCCACGGGAGCCGATGTATACGCCTCCGTCCGTCAGGACGCCGTCGACGTCGAAGATCACGAGCTCGACCTTGGCGGCCAGCTGCGAGTCCAGTGGGTTTTCTGATCCGCTCACGCGGACGCCTCCCGTTGTGTGTCGTCGTTCGTAGCGGTCGTGTCATTTCGATCGAGCGCAGCGCGGAGTGCCAGCGCCTCGCGCAGCAGTCCCGGCAGCGTCTCGAGCGGTAGCATGTTCGTGCCGTCCGAGGGAGCCGTCGCCGGCCGCGGATGGGTCTCCAGGTAGAGGCCGTCGCAGCCCGCCGCGGTGGCGGCCCGTACCAGAGCCGGAATGTGCTCGGGGTCGCCTCCGCTCGAGCCGTCCTCGCGACCGGACCGCTGAACCGAATGCGTGCCGTCGAAGATCGCCCGCGCTCCCGTCGCCGCCCGTAGGCGCTCGAAGGAGCGCATGTCGACGACCAGATCGCCGTAGCCATGGGCGCTGCCGCGCTCGGTTACCACGACCTCGGCCGCCCCGGCCCGACGCGCCTTCTCCACGGCACCCGCCATCTCCTCGGGTGCCATCCACTGCCCCTTCTTCACGTTCACGGGCTTCCCCGTGCGGCCGGCGGCGACGAGCAGGTCGGTCTGGCGGCAGAGGAAGGCCGGGATCTGGAGCACGTCGGCTACTTCGGCTGCGGGAGCGGCCTGCGCCGGCTCGTGGATGTCGGTGAGAATCGGAAGGCCTGTTTCCGACCTGACGGTATCGAGTCGCTTCAGCCCTTCGACCATACCGGGACCCCGGGGCGAATCGAAGCGGGACCGATTGGCCTTGTCGAACGACGCCTTGAAGATCACGGGCAGC
This sequence comes from Gemmatimonadota bacterium, assembly GCA_050050215.1. Classification (GTDB taxonomy): domain Bacteria; phylum Gemmatimonadota; class Gemmatimonadetes; order Longimicrobiales; family Gaopeijiaceae; genus UBA2982. The sequence goes on along the minus strand of JASFUR010000001.1, from coordinate 12,944 downwards.
CCCAGCTCACTCGACAGGGTCGAGAGGCTGCGGGCTACCTCGAGGTTCAGGTCATCGTCCTCGAGCACACAGGGCCCGGCGATGAGCAGAAAGCGATCGAGCATGTCACCGGAGCCCTCCGGGGCTCTAAACCCCTGCGGGCTCGGCGACGCGCGCGGCGTTCTCTTCTCCCGCGAAGCGGGCCGCCGCCTGGATGAACGAGGCGAAGAGTGGGTGCGGGCGCGTGGGCCGGCTCTTGAGCTCCGGGTGGAACTGCCCGGCGACGAACCAGGGGTGGTCGGAGATCTCGATCATCTCGACCAGCCCGCCGTCCGGCGACGTCCCGCTGATGGTGAGCCCGTGCTCGACGAGCGTGTCACGATAGTGGTTGTTCACCTCGAAGCGGTGCCGGTGGCGCTCGGAGATCTCGTCGACTCCGTAGATCTCCCGCGACCGGGTCCCCTCCCGGAGCACGCAGGGGTAGGCCCCGAGCCGCATCGTCCCGCCCTTCGTCGTCACCTGTAGCTGGGAGTCCAGCAGACAGATCACGGGATCGGACGAGTCCTCGGCGAACTCCGACGAGTGGGATTCCTCGAGCCCACAGACGTTGCGCGCGAACTCGATGACGGCGCACTGGAGCCCGAGACAGATCCCGAAGAACGGCATCTCGTGCTCACGTGCCCAGCGGATGGCCGAGAGCATGCCCTCCACTCCGCGAGGGCCGAAGCCGCCGGGAATGAGGAGCCCGTCGTACTGCTCCAGGGTCTCGACGCCGTCGCCCCCGTCGAACGGCTCGGAAGAGAGCCACTCGATGTCGACCTTCACGTCGTTCGCGATGCCCCCGTGGATCAGCGCCTCCTGGATCGACTTGTACGAGTCGACGAGCGAGGTGTACTTGCCGACCACGGCGATCTTGGCTTCACCGGACGAGGGGTGGAGGACCCGATGCACCATCTCCGTCCAGGGCCCCATGTCCGGTTGGGGCGCCTCCAGGCCGAGCTTGTCGACGATGAAGTCGTCGAGCCCCTGCTCTCTCAACTGGAGCGGCACCTCGTAGATCGTCTCGAGGTCGCGGGACTCGATGACGCCTTTCAACTCGACGTTCGTGAAGAGCGCGATCTTCTTGCGGATCTCTTCCGAGAGCGCCTGCTCGGTGCGGCAGATCAGCACGTGCGGCTGGATTCCGATCTCCATCAGCTCGCGCACCGAGTGTTGCGTCGGCTTGGTCTTGAGCTCACCGGCGGCCTGGAGGAATGGCACGAGCGTGAGGTGCACGAAGATCGAGTTCTCCTGCCCCACGTCGTGCCGGAACTGCCGGATTGCCTCCAGGAACGGCAGCGACTCGATGTCACCGACGGTCCCGCCGATCTCGGTGATGACCACGTCGTTCTCGGCCGCCAGACGCCGAATCGACAGCTTGATCTCGTCCGTGATGTGTGGGATGACCTGAACGGTCGAGCCGAGGTAGTCGCCTCGCCGCTCCTTGTTGATCACGGTCTGGTAGATGCGCCCCGTCGTGACGTTGTTCGCCTGCGAGAGCGATTCGTCGATGAACCGTTCGTAGTGACCCAGGTCGAGATCGGTCTCGGCGCCGTCGTCCGTCACGAAGACCTCTCCGTGCTGGAACGGCGACATGGTGCCGGGATCGACGTTGATGTACGGATCGAACTTCTGCAGCGTGACCCTCAGGCCGCGCTCCTTGAGGAGCCGACCGATCGAGGCAGCTGCGATCCCCTTCCCCAGGGACGATACCACGCCGCCCGTGACGAAGATGTACTTCGTGGGTCTCTCTTTCGTATTGCTCATGGCTCCCGTCATACCAAGGTGGCGGCGTTTCTCTGGCCCAACATCCCTTCCATGCGGAGCACGTCCGCTGCGGTGTCTACCCCCGGGTCGGCGGATCCGACCACGGCGACCCCGATGCGCAGACCCGCCTCGACGGGCCTGAGCTGCTCGAGCTGCTCCAGCTTCTCGAGCTGCGAGGGCGCGAGCGCGACCCAGTCGTGCAACGCATCCCTCGTGTACGCGTAGATTCCCACGTGCCTCAGGAAGGGCTCCCGTTCGAGCTCCTCGCCCACCGGCTTGTCGTCCCGCTTGTACGGGATCGGCGCCCTGGAGAAGTAGAGCGCCCGGCCGTTCGCGGCACGCGCCACCTTCACGACCGACGGGTCCTTGCGGAACTCGTCCGACATGAGGGGCGTGGCGCAGGTACCCACGTCCCAGCCGGCGTTCCTCACCAGGTCGATCGCGGCTCGCAGGTGCGACTGCTTCAGCAGCGGCTCGTCACCCTGCACGTTGGCGACGTACTCGTAGCCCGCGTACTCGGGACGATTGGCCACCTCGGCCACGCGGTCGGTACCGGAAGGATGCTCCCCGGACGTCATCTCAACGGGCGCGCCGAGCGCACGACAGATGTCGGCCACCTCTTCGGAGTCGGTCGCCACCACGGCATGATCGAGTACCGACATGCGCTCCACGCGGCGCCATACCCACTCGATGAGGGGGCGACCCAGAAGGGGGTAGAGGGGTTTGTTGGGGAGGCGAGTCGACGCGAGCCGGGCCGGGACGATGCCGAGGACCTGGCCGCTCAAAGGAGGCTTCCGAGCCGGAAGAGGCGGCGCGCCGATGCAAATTTCACGCCCGGGAAGCTACCTGAAACCGGGGGTGAGGGTCAACCTGCGGCCAGCCCTTCCCGGGGCTTCTCGACCGCAACATCCCAGGTGCGAGGTGACGGGTCGCGATCGCGCTAGTCGTCGACGTCGTCGTGAAGGTCGTCCTGGGTGATGCTCGGAAGAAACGAGAACACGATCAGGCAGAAGGCGAAGCCCGACTGGAAGAGGAGCAGCGCCAGCGCCGTCAGGTAGATGGCCGGCATCGCGAGCATGACGTTCGTGAGCAACAGAACGCTCACCACGAGCAGCGTCAGGAGCAGCGTCGGGATGATCACCCTGCGCTGGAACCGGCTCGGCGTGAGCCCGAAGCGCCCGAGCGTGACGATCGCGTGCTGCAGCCACCCGTAGTAGTACAGCGTCGTGACCAGCATCATCACGCTCGACACCACCCAGGCCATGTGCGGACGGGCGCCGTAGCCGTGCACGATGACGGGCACGAGCGCGTACCCGACCACCAGCAGGCTGCTGATGAGCATCGCGCGCATGCGCAGGCTGAGGATCTTCGGATGCGCGTCGGCCGTTCCGCGCCCGAGGATGCTGACGAGGGAAGCGAAGCCCGCGAAGGCTACCGCGACCTCGGCGACGGTCAGGAGGGTCTCGGTTTCCGGCAAGCCGTAACTCGTTCGGCGGAGTGGATCAGAGGGTCAGGAAGTTCGCGAGGATCGTCTTTCCGTGCTCGCTGAAGAGCGACTCGGGGTGGAACTGCACGCCCCACAGCGGCAGCTCGCGGTGCCGCATGGCCTGCACCTCCCCTTCGTCCGCGGGATCGGTGCTCCACGCCATCGGCTCGAGCTCGGCGGGCAGCACGGCCGCGTCGGTCACGAGCGAGTGGTAGCGCGCGACCTCGAAGGGCGAAGGCACGCCCTCGAAGATCCCTTCACCACCGTGCCGCACCGGCCCGGTCTTGCCGTGCATGATCCGGCGTGCACGAACCGTGCGGCCGCCGAACGCCTCGCCCAGGCTCTGGTGGCCCAGGCAGACGCCGAGCATGGGTGTGCCCTGCCCTCCCAGCTTCTGGAAGACCTCGATGCTCACGCCGGCTTCTCGGGGCGTGCACGGCCCCGGCGAGACGACCACACGCTCCGGGCCGAGATCGACCAGCTCGTCGACGCTCTTCTCGTCGTTGCGCACCACGACCGGGTCCGCACCCAGGTCCCCGAGGAACTGGACGAGGTTGAACGTGAAGGAGTCGTAGTTGTCGATGACGAGCAGCATGGCATGCCGGCGCCGGAGTGATCGGCGAAGAATCTAGCCCTGGGCCCCGTAGCCTCCAATGCGCGGGTCGACCCCGGTGACCGGATCCGATGCCCCGCGCAGCGGGTAAGGTTCCATATCGCCCGACGCACCGGACGACGGAGGTCGCCCTGTACACGCGTTGCATCGTCTGCGCCACGCCCTTCGAGCCCAACGAGGAGCTCGAACACCTTCCTCAGGGGAAGCGATTGGCCTTCGACCCCGGTCGCGGCCGCCTGTGGGTGGTGTGCCGCGCGTGCAGACGTTGGTCGCTCACGCCCATCGAGGAGCGCTGGGAGGCGCTCGAGGAGCTCGAGAAGCTCACGCGGGACAAGGCGCACCTGCTCTCGCAGACCGACAACATCGCCCTGCTCCGACACGGCCCGCTGGAGATCGTGCGCGTCGGTCGGGCCGAGCTCGGCGAGGAGGCGTGGTGGCGCTACGGACGAGAGCTCGCCTCACGGCGCAAGAACTGGCAGAAGCTCGGCTTCGCGGGCTCGCTCGCGGCCGGAGCGTTCATGGTGGGCAGCTGGGCGACGGGAGGCATGACCTTCTTCGGCGCCTGGCTCATCATGGGGCACGGAAGCGAGACCGTGCGCGACGGGGCGCGCTGGCTCCGCTTCGGGAGCACGGCTTGGCAGGGCGAGCAACGCTGCCAGAACTGCGGCGCTCCCCTGAGGCGCATTCCCTTTCGTGAGCGGGCCGCGCTGGGCCTCTTCCCCGGTGACGAGCCCGGCGAGATCGAGCTGGTCGCGCGCTGCGATCGTTGTGGAACCTACCGGGACGGGGGGCTACGCCTGAAGGGGCAGGATGCGGAGCGCACGCTCCGTCGCGTGCTCGCCTACCATCACTTCGCCGGCGCGTCCGAGCGTCGGGTGATGTCGGCGTCGCGGCTCATCCAGGAGGCGGGGTCCCCTCGAGACCTCGCGCGCATCGTGGTCAAGGACGGGCGACGGTTGGGCGATCTGCAGCGCACGGGAGGCATCGCTCTGGAGATCGCCACGAACGAAGCCAACGAGCAGCACCTCCTCGAGCTCGAGCTCGCCGAGCTGGAGGCCCATTGGAAGCGGGAGGAGGAGCTCGCCGCGATCATCGACGGAGAGCTGACGCCCGTGGCTCCGGGCATCATGGAGTCGCTGCGGCGGCGAGTGACGCGCGGGGGCTGAGTCGAGGAGGATTGACCTGCGCGTGGCGACCGTGACACTGTGGATCCAGGTCCGCAACGAACACGCTCGGGAGGCGCCGATGAACGAGGACCGGAAGGTGCTGGGGTGGGTCGCGATGGGCGGCACGCTGTCCATGGCGCTCTCGACCGTCGCGATCGTTGCCACGCTCGGGAGCTGTGGCGACGGCTCTCCCATGGAGCCGGGCATCGACGTCGTCTTCGAGCACGATTTCGAGTCGGGACTCGCGCCCTGGGTCGGTCGTCCGGCGGGCCACAACGCCGAGATCGTTCCGGACCCCCTCGGCACCGGGGGTAATGTCGTTCGCTTTACGGACGTGATCGCCAACGGCGACATCTTCAGCCCGGCGCTCTCGGTCGAGCCCAACGACCGCTACACGCTCTCGTTCGACTACCTCGGGCTTCCCCCGGCTGCGGTCCCGCCGGGAGGCCTCGGCGGCTTCATCGGCATCTCCGACGACACGAACTTCCCGACGCAGCTCGCCTGGATCGCGGGCACGCAGCCGGATCAGGTGACCGACATCCTGGTCGACGACGGTGCGTGGCACTCCTACTCGATCTCCTTCCACCCGTCGGACTACTTCGTGCCCACCGACGGCACGATCCGCCTGATGCTGGAGGATTTCGAGGGCTCCGGAACGTACGCCGCGGACGCCGCCCCGGCCGACGCCTATTTCGACAACGTTCGCCTGATCCACGAGTAACCGGGTCCCACGGCCGGGGTCGGCACGAGCCGACCCCTCAGTAGTCGACCGGCCTCAGGTAGAACTCGCCGATGGCGCTGGACGAGAGCACCGCCACCGTCGGCAGCTCCCGCTTCCAATGCGTCGACTGGAGCCGTCGTGATACGAGCTCGACGGCCTGTGCATCGAAGCCGACCCGGACCAGCTCGTCGGCCCGGTACCCCCTCAGCAGCCAGTGCAGGATCGGGTCTGCGTCGTGGTAGGAGACGCCGAGCTCGTCCTCGTCGGTGACGCCACGAACGAGGTCCGCGGTGGCAGGCTTCTCGACGATCACGTCAGGGACGTCGAGATGCCTCGCGAGCGCCCAGACCTGGGTCTTGAAGAGATCTCCCAAGGGGTTGATGGGCGGCGAGTCGTCCGCGTGCCAGGTGAAGTAGCCGAGCAGGCGCTCGCTCTTGTTTCCGGTGCCCAGCGGGAGCGCACCGAGCTTGGCCGACTGGTCGAAGAGGACGACCGCACGCAGCCGGGCCATCAGGTTGCCCTTCCGCAGGGGGCTGATGTCGGGTTCGTACTCCTCCACGTACCGGTCGATGGGGTCGCTGATGTCGATGGTGTGGGACTGCGCTCCCGTGGCCTCCAGCGCCAGCGTCGCATGCTCGAGACTCTCCTCGCTCGACGTGCGGTAGGGGAGCCGGAAGCCGTGCACGTGTTCCGACCCCAGGGCGCGGCACGCCAGGGCGAGTGAGACGGCCGAGTCCACGCCACCCGAGACGCCCACGACGACGCGCTCGAAGCCGCGACGCCTCTGCACCTCCTCCCGGATGAACTCGATCAACGTGCGCTCCACGAGATCGAGGTCGATGTCGAGGGCGTGCGGGTCGTGCAGCGTGCCGTCCGCGGGCGCGGGCTCGCCCCTTCCGGACAGCGCATGGTGCATGTCCACGGGCTCCTCGATCTCGTCGGTCTCCTCCTCGTCCGCGCCGCCGTGATCCGTGACGCGATCGAGCGACCGCTGGAGCTGCGGGACCACTTGCTCGAGGTCCGAGAGAAGGGGCGATGCGACACGCACGCGGTCGAGGGCCGACGCGTCGAGTGTCGCCACGGTCACCGCTTCCTCCAGAATGGGGCCCCTCGCCAGGATCTGTCCGTCCGGTCCCACGGCGACGGAGCCGCCCGGAAAGAGCTTGCCACCCTCGGACCCGGTCAGCTGCGCGACCGCGACGAATACGCCGTGCTCGCTGGCCATGGCCGGCGCGAGCCGGTCCCACTTGTCGAGGTTGGCCGGCCTCCCGGCCCCCGACGGCGCGAAGTCGCGCGCCGGAGAGGCGCTCACGACCAGGAGTAGCTCGGCCCCGTCGAGCGCGAGGATCGTCCCGGGAAGCGAGTGCCAGGCGTCCTCGCAAATCAGCAGCCCGAACCGCCCGAAGCGGGTCTCGAAGGCCTTCATCTCGCGTCCCGGCTCCACGAAGCGAGCCTCGTCGAAGACGCCGTACGTGGGGAGGAACATCTTCCTGTGCACGTGCCGGACGATCCACGAGCCCTCGGACGGCTCCAGGTACACGACGCTGTTGTACAGGCGCCGACGCCAACGCTCGTAGAATCCCACGACGACGTCCGCGGCATCCGCTGGAGGCTCGCCGAGCCCCTCGACGACCTGCTCCACCGTGAGGGAGGCCTCGGCGACCCCTCCCTCGAGGAAATAGCCCGACAGCGCGGTCTCCGGGAACACCACCACGTCCGCGTGCGCCGACTGCTGCGCCAACAGGTCGGAGACCCGCCCCAGATTCGCGCTGGTGTCCGCCTTTTTCGGCGTGAACTGGACGAGCGCCACCCGGAGCGGCGGCCGTGCCGGATCTTGATTCATGGAAGGCGTTGCCGTATCGGTGTTTCAGGGACCGTCACCGGCCCCGGGTGGTTATGCGACAAAGGTATCCTTTCTCGTGCCCGGGACCATACGATGGGTGTTCGACCGAGCCATGCTTCTTCGAGGGAACGGGGCTTGCAGAGCCGGGGTTAAACATCCGTGTCACTCAGCCGACGGAACGAAGGGCGCCGTATGAAGATTCGCACGATTCCAGCACTGATCCTCGCCATGGCACTCGCCGTGCCGGGTGTCTCCGCGCAGGACCGGGGGACGGCCGACAGGCAGAGCTCTCGCCGCCCCGAAGAGGCGGAAGTCATCACGGATGCCGTCCGCGCCATCTCCCGGATGCATATGCAGGAGTTCAGCGACTCCATGCTCTGGGAGGCCGCGATCGACGGGCTCATCGAGTCCCTCGACGATCCGTACGCATCGCTGTTCACCGCGGTGGAGTCCCAGGAGTGGGAGGAGGAGACCACCGGGAACTACTCCGGCATCGGTCTGCAGATCACCGTGCTCAACGAAGAGGTTACGGTGACGGCCGTGTTCCGGGGTTTCCCCGCCAGCCAGGCGGGCATCATGGTCGGCGACGTCATCGTGGGTGTCGGCGACCGCGACGCCTCCAGCTGGGATACTCAGACGGCGGCCGACTCGATTCGCGGGCCGGCCGGCACGGACGTGAACGTGCGGGTCCGTCGCTCCGGCTACGAGCAGCCCCTCGCCTTCGACATCACCCGGGCCGAGGTGCACGTGCCCGCGGTCCAGCATGGCACACTGAGCAACGGCATCGGCTACGTCATCATGGACCGGGTCGCCCGTGGCGCCGCCCAGGAGATGAGCCAGGCGCTCGAGGACTACTCCGACGCCCCGGGCCTGATCATCGACCTGCGCCGCAACCCCGGCGGATTCCTCGACGAGTCGCTGGACTTGGCCGATCTCTTTCTGGAGAGAGGCTCCACGCTGGCGAGCACGGTGCAACGCCGCGCCGGCGGCTCCGTGGACAATCCCGAGACGGACTCCTACATGGACCGGATGCCGGTCCGCGTGCCGGATCTGCCCATCGTCGTCCTGGTGGACGGGTATACCGCATCGGGCGCCGAGATCCTGGCGGGCGCGCTGCAGGACTACGACCGAGCCCTCGTCGTGGGCGAGCGCACGTTCGGAAAGGGGGTCGTGCAGACCGTGCTGGCCCTGCCCCACGATCGGCGCCTTCGCTTCACCACCGGATCGTGGCTCACTCCGCTCGGTCGCTCGCTTCAGCGCCCGCGTGACAATCAGATGCGTCCGCTGCCCGAGGACATCGACACGCTCCCGCACGTGACCACGCCGGGCGGCCGGGACCTGATCAACGGGGGAGGGATCTTCCCCGACTACCCGGTGGCGGACGACACGCTCTATACGTCCGAGCAGGAGTTCGTGCGTCTCGTGAGCGAGAGTCAGTTCCCCCTGGGTCAACGGCTCCAGGAGATCGGCTTCGACGCCGCCACCCGGTTGCGCGCCACCGATGGTGCCCCGGGGATCACCCCGGAGGAGTTCGAGGGATTCATCGCCTCGCTGCGCGAGGAGGGCCTTCCCGAGGACCTCCTGCAAGATCCCCAGGTGCGCGAGTACCTGAGGTGGCAGGCCGAGATCGCGGTGGCCACGCGCATGGACGACGTCGGTGCGGAGGCGGAGATCCGCGCTCAGCGCGACAGGGTGCTCTCCGAAGCGATCCGGCTGCTCCAAGGCGCGCAGACCCAGGCCGACCTATTCCGCGAGGCCGACGAGGAGAGCGCGAGTCGGGCCGCCTCCGCGGGCGCGCAGCCGCCCAGGGATCGGTCGGGGGTGCCTCTCTAGGACCGGCCCCCGGGCTGAGACGGCCGTAGAGCACGCTTCGCGATGGCGGGGCTCCCACTCGGGGGTCCCGCCTTTCGCTTACGAGCTCCTCGGATGGAAGCGACGGTGCACGTCGCGGAGGTAGTCCCGGTCCAGGTGCGTATAGATCTGGGTCGTGGCGATGTCGGCGTGGCCGAGCAGCTCCTGGACCGCCGCGAGATCGGCTCCACCCTCGACGAGGTGCGTCGCGAACGTATGGCGCAACGTATGGGGTGAGACGGTCTTGGCGATACCGGCCCGACTCGCCGCATTCTTCACGATCGACCAGACCGACTCCCGCCGCATCGGCCCGCCGCGCGCGTTCAAGAAGACCCGCCCGGCGCCCTTCCCCTTGTCGAGCCTCGGTCGCACGTCGCGCAGGTAGCGCCCGACGGCTCTTAGGGCCGGCTCCCCGACCGGCACCAGGCGCTCCTTCGACCCCTTCCCGAAGACCGTCACGAAGCCCTCCTCGAGATCGAGCGACGTGAGGGGCAGCTCGACCAGCTCCGAGACCCGCACCCCGGTGGCGTACAGCATTTCCAGGATCGACCGGTCCCTCCAGAAGAGGGCCTTGGAGTCGTCCAGGGCGTCGAGCAGCCGTCCGACCTCGTCGAGCGTGAGGAACTCCGGCAGCTTTCGCGAGACCCTGGGGGCTTCCAGGCGGTCCGTCGGATCGGCCGCGACCGCCTTCTCGGCCAGCAGAAAGCCGAAGTAGGTCCGGAGCGCCGACTGGGCCCGCCGGATCGATGTCGGCGCGAGGCCGGCGTCCTTCAACGAGAAGACCCATTCGCGCATCTGCCGGGGCGTGACGTCGGCCGGCTCCTTCACGCCGAGCCCGACCACGAACGTCCGCCACCGGGTCAGGTCCCGCGTGTAGGCGGCCACCGTGCGGGCGGAGAGGCCGCGCTCGTAGCCCAGGTAGTCCTGGAACTGCTCGAAGCGGAAGGCCGGGAGGTCGTCAGTCATGCGGTTGATGGCGAGTGTGCCACCACCATGCGAACAACGCCAGGATGACGACCAGGGCGACCACGCCGAGCCACAGGTTGATGTCGTCCAGGAGGGAGGCGAGCCGGTCGAGGTTGTTGCCCGCGAACATCCCGAGCCACACGAGCCCCCCGTACCAGATCGCCGAGGCCGTCGCGATCGGGAGCGCGACCGGAAGCCACCCCTGGTGCGTCACACCCGCGAAGACCGGCGTCACCGAGCGCACACCCGGCAAGAACCGAGTCAGGAAGAGCGCCGGCGTCCCCCAGCGGTCGTAGAACTCCGCCATGCGGTCCATCTGATACGGCTTCAGCAGGTGTCGTCCCCAGCCCGACTCGAAAAAGCCGCGCCCATGCCGGTAGCTGAGTCGGTACACCACGAGGGCGGAGCCCACGTTGCAGAGCCAGGTGACCACGAAGACCCAGCGCGCCTCCAGTTCGCCGATCGCCGACATGAGACCGCCCAGGGCCACGAAGGTGTCCGCCGGAATCGCCGGAAAGACGTTCTCGACGGCCGAGCCGGCGCCGAGAAGGAGATACAGCGTCGGGCTCGCGAGCCGGTCCATCCAGGCGAGGAGCTGGTGCATACGCGTCTACGCCGGCGTCGGCCCGAGGGGACCCGGGGTCGGGGGTGTGCCGATCAGAGGCCCAACGTGAGCGTGTGCGAATACTTCACGAGCACCGTGCGTTGCTGCGTGAGCGGCGCCACCGGATCGAGCGCGTAGCGATCGGAGTTGAGCGATTCGTTCCACACGACGTACAGGTCCGTGCCCTCTCGGGGGTTGTACCGGAAGCGGGCGTTCACGGCCACGAGATCCTCGTTGCTGTTGTACTGTACGAACGCCGAAAATGACGTCTTCGTCGAGAAGGTGAACTCCGTCCGCATCCGAAGGATATGGGACGTGAACGTCACCTCGCGATCGGCGAAGTCGATGTGGTCGAGCTCGTACGTGGCGCCGAGGCGCACCAGCCGGGAGACCGACCAGGCTGGTGAGAAGCCTACCGAGATCCGTCCGCCGTCGTAGAAGTGGCCGATCTGGAGGCTCGCGCCCGGCCGGAACCGACTCCCCTGCGATGGACTGTACGAGAGGCTCGCGTCCGTGAACCAATACGATCCGACCGGTACCGAGACGTGCGTGGACAGCCGAAGGGGGACCAGCAGGTCCTCGTAGCTCCGATTGACGTCCATGCGCAGCTGATGTCCCCCGCGGGTCTGCAGGGATCCGCTGAGGCCGTACGAGGCCGACTCGGCCGACCCGTCGTCGTTGCGGCGCACGAGGTTGCCGTTGAAGTCGAAGCCGAACCGGTTCAGCGCCGACCCGGCCCCCGGGCGCCATCCGTAGCCGGCCCGCGCGAAGCCGCGCACGTAGTCACGGCGTCGCAGGAAGCCCATGCCGGGCTCGAAGGCCGCGCCGGCGCGCACCACGCTCGCCTCGTACGTGGGGCCGTCGGTTCCGCGATGGTCCCAGTTCGCGCGGACCAGGCTGCGGTCGAGGGCGTCGACCCCGGACGGGTCGGCGTCGTCGAAGCTCTGCGACCAGTTCACGGTGAGGTAGTCCTGATCGAACACCCGCATGGACGCATCGGCACCGTAGAGGACGTTGGAGCCCCCGTCGGCACCGAGTCGACTGGTCACGATGGTGCCGACGTAGGAGGCGTCGTTCAGGAAGCGCCGCCTCAGGCGCACCACTCCGAGATTCTCCGAGGCGACCGTCTCGGTGCCTTCGGCCTGCATGTCGAGGAAGCCCACGTCCCAGTCTCCGACCCGCCCGACCACCCTCGCACCCCCGTAGATGGGGATCTGAGCCCCGTTCACCAGGCCGATGCGGCGCGAGTGGAAGAGGCGCTCGTTGGAGCCGAGGTTGACCTCGAAGATCCCGCTCCGCTCCTGGAAGAAGCGTCGCTGCTCCGGAAAGAAGAGGGAGAAGCGCGTGAGGTTCACCTGCTGGTCGTCGGCCTCGACCTGGGCGAAGTCGGTGTTCGCCGTGAGGTCGAGGTTGAGGTTCCGCGTGATGGCGTACTTCAGGTCACCACCCACCTCGGTGACGCGCCGCGTGTCGCGATCGTAGGCGTCACCCGCGGAATCGAGGGAGGTCGTCAGGCCGCCGCCACCCAACGCGTACGGCGTCAGATACACGGGCTTCCTCGGCTCCCCCAGGCCCGTGATCACCATCTTCCTCATCTGGGTCGGCTTCGCCACCCCACCCGGACCCCAATCCGGGGCGATGCGCGGATGCACGATCGACTCCGCGTTCCGCACGATGGTGCGCGTGACGGAGAAGCCCATGACGGCCTGCCCGTCCACCACCTGGTAGCCCATGCTCGTGAACGGAATGCGGACCTCGGCCGACCATCCGTAGTCTGTGAGTCTGCCTTCGGCGTCCCAGTAGGTGTCCCACCGCTGATTCGGCGCGCCGCTGGCGTCGTTGGCGAACGTCCAGTCGGTCCGGACGCTGGCGGGGGTCGTGACGAAGACGAGGGAGTTCTCCTCGTCGT